>NZ_JBLYZJ010000018.1:0-43537 GCF_048551375.1 Moraxella sp. TY6
CTCTATTCATTTGTCGGCTCTTAGTGACTTGCTTTTTTTTATAATACCTTGTTTTTATTGAAGTGCGTAACTTCAGATAATAAATCACGATAATCTATCATGGGTTTTCTACAAAGGTTATATAACCCTAGGATAAAAGGTGATTACCTTTGCAAAGCTTTTACCAACCGCCCATGAATGCCTTCAAAACCCCCATTTGACATGATAATCACTACATCATTGTCACCAATATTTTGGACAATGTGATTAATAATATCATCGGTCGAAGTCATCACTTGCTGACGTTCAGCACCGCCAATCGCATCTGCTACCGACCAATCAAGGCTAAATGGCTGATACCAAATTACATGGTCAGCGATACTGGCAGATGGGGCAAGTAAGCCTTGATGAGTGCCTAGTTTCATGGTGTTACTACGTGGCTCAATCACCGCCCAAATCTTGCGATTTGGCTGATTAGCAAAGCGTTTTTTTGCACCGTCTAGTGTGGTTTCGATTGCGGTAGGGTGATGGGCGAAGTCGTCATACACTTCGATTGTGCCATTTGCTTTTTCAATAGTACCGACCAATTCCATACGGCGTTTAATCCCTGCAAAGTTGGACAAGGCTTCACAGGCTTTTGCCACAGGCACACCGACATGATAAGCGGCAGCAATGGCGACTAAGCCATTATTCACGCTATGTATGCCACTCATGGTCCAGTTTACCGTTGCCATTTCGCCATTTTCTGCATTAAGAGGGAAGTGTTTCACGTGGAACACCGACCCATCCGCTTGTACCAATTCGGCTTGCCAGTCAGCATTGGTATCATTGACCGCTGTCCGCCAAATCGGTGTCCAACAGCCTTTTTTGATAGTTTCTTCAAGGCTATCCGTCCCTGCTGGCATGATGATTTGACCATTTGACGGAATCATGCGAATCATGTGGTGGAACTGGGTTTGAATCGCCTCAAGGTTGGGAAAAATATCGGCATGGTCGTATTCTAGGTTATTTAAAATCGCTGTCTTTGGGCGATAATGCACGAACTTTGAGCGTTTATCAAAAAATGCACTGTCGTATTCGTCCGCTTCGATGACAAAATAGCCTTCTTTATCCGCAGTGGTATTTGCCCCTAGATAACTGCTGTGTTTAAAGGCATTTTGCAAGGCTTTATCCTCAGTATTGACCAGTGGCACACCGCCAATCAAAAACCCTGTATCTATCCCTGCATACTGCAAAATCCACGCAAGCATGGTCGTAGTGGTAGTCTTACCATGCGTGCCTGCGACTGCCAATACATGACGGTATTGCAATACATTTTCGGCAAGCCATTGAGGGCCCGAAGTATAAGGAATCCGCTCGTTTAGCATATACTCGACCGCTTCAATGCCACGTTTCATGGCATTACCGACAATCACCAAATCGGGGGCGGGCTGTAGGTGGCTGGCTGAGTAGCCTTGCATAATCTCAACGCCTGCATTTTCAAGTTGGGTGGACATGGGGGGATAGACGTTGGCATCCGAGCCTGTCACTGTATGCCCCAAGTCACGAGCGAGTAGAGCCAGTGACCCCATGAATGTACCGCAAATACCAAGAATATGAATGTGCATAATTTTGCCTATAAAAATAACTGCTTATTAGCATTAAAAAAAGAATAAGCTATTGTAAATGAAATCTCTGCACACGACAATTTTATGCAAGACTGTAAGGTGCGTTTTACGCACCATTTTAAGTGATTGATTTGTAAAGGTGCGTGGAACGCACCCTACCTTGATAAAAATTTTGTCTTGTGCAAAAAAATGAAATGATAAAGTGTTTGCAAAGTACAAATTTCAAAAGGTCAAATATGCACTGTTAGCTGTAATATAGTCGTTTAAATGGAAAATAAGATAGGTCTTGTAGGGGCGTATTGAATACGCCCAAATTCAACCTTGAAATAAAGGGCGTAAGCATTACGCCCCTACAAATACCTTTTTGGCTTTAATTTTGGGGTTTGGCATCATTTGACGATTTATCATTGCCCATAATCCACTCAAAAAACTTAAACGTGGTCTGTGGCAACCAATTCACGTGCAGTTTTTCACCCCATGCTTGTCTGCGTTGCAAACTCACAAACCCCACATGACCACCATGCTCACTATACAACAACCGCACACTGGGCGACACATCCGCTTGCGAGGCGATAATCCCCAAAAATGGGTCATCTTTTGCGGTGATAATCAAAGTTGGCTTGGTGATATTCTTTAGCACAGGCAATGCCGATGCCTTCACATAATAATCCGCCCCAGTACCATAACCATGTCGAGGGGCGGTATAAAGCTCATCAAACTGGTCAATGGTTTTGATATTTTTTAACGCATTCACCAATTCGGGGTCTTCGATTTTGGCAAAGGCTTTGGCAAGCAGGGGATTGAGCAAATAGGGCGTATAAACTCGCTTGGCAACAAAGCGGTGCATGGCTTTGGCAGAAGTCGTCAAATCCACAGGGGCAGAGATGACCACCGCCCCATCGCATAGGGCATTGTCACCCTGCTCACCCATATAGCGAGCCAACATATTGCCACCGAGCGACACGCCACTGGCGAGGATATGTTGATAGCCGTAATGCTGTTTTAGCCATGTAAAAACGTGTTGAGCCTCGGCAGTATCGCCTGCGTTGTAGTCGAGTTCGGCAGTATTGGTCACGCCACCACAGCCACGATAATGCACAATCACCGCATCCAAGCCCAAATTTTTGGCATGACTGGCAAAAGCAACGGCATAATGGCTGTCGCTACTGCCTTCCAGTCCGTGAAACATCATGGCAAGCGGTTTGTCAGTATTGGGCGAGCCGTCCGCATTGGCGAATACAAAGTCGTACGCCACTTGGGTTGTGCCTGTGCGGTCAGCGTGTAAATGGCGTTGGTAATTGGGTTTGGTGAGTTTGATAAACTTGGGTAAAATCGTCTGAACGTGGGGATTGGATAAAAAAAATGGCGTGCGAAATGGTTTTAGTGGTAATTGGTGTAAAGTTGGCATGGTCATCTTCTTATCGTATTGAAGTAAAAATTGACTTATTGTAAACCCATTTATCCTAAACAACAAAATTTATCAAAATGAAAACTAATGCAAGGAGTAAGATTCATCAACCTTCTTAAATCTCCCCCAACCCCCTCTTTACAAAAGAGGGGGCTTACTGCCCTAAATAAATTTAGAAGTTGTATTCACAGTATAATTTAAGCAAATCGTAGGGTGGGTTACGCATTCGCTAACCCACCCTACAACAGAGGGATTCTAATTAGTGAAAATCTATACAAATTTCTGATTAATCCATACTTTTAACAGTACCATAAAAACCAATATTATCACTCAAATCTTTGATATCTTGCTGTGCGACTTCCACCGTTAAACTGACATTTTTACCATAATCCACCGTCAAAATCCGCCCATTCACCGTACCCAGTTGATGACGCACAAACGACTCATTGGCAAAATCCGTGTCAATCGTCACCACCGCCAACGGTACATATTCCGCCAATGTCATGTTATCCACCACCAACTGAGCGGTACTGCTATACGCACGAGTTAGCCCACCTGCCCCCAGTTTGATGCCACCAAAATAGCGTACCACTGCAATCAGACAGTTGCCAATGGCTTTGTGTTGTAGCACGTTCAATATCGGTTTGCCTGCTGTGCCATTCGGCTCGCCATCGTCATCAAACCCTGCCGATGTGGTGTTATTGGGGTCGCCGATGATGTAGCCGTAGCAGATATGGCGAGCGTCTGGGTAGGCTTGGCGAAGCTGTTCCACGTGAAACAATAATTGCTCTCGGTCGTCAATCGGATAGGCAAAGCCGAGAAACTCGCTTTTTTTGATTTCTAACGTGGCTTGGCAGGGGGCGGTTAAAGTGGAATAAGACATTAAGAACAATCCCAGTAGAATTTTAAAACCTACATAAACCGACGAAACAAAATAGGAGTTTCTCTAAGTAGGTTCTGTGTGTCGCTAATGGCGGTAAATGTGCTATCACTGAGTTGCTTTTGGGTCTCGGTAGTTGGTAAAATCAGAAGTGCTTTACCTGCAGTGTGATTATCGGCAGTAAGCCAAAGTTTCTCAAACTGTTTACGTGTCAGTTTACGATTGCCCCAACTGGAATCTGATAAATAGACATTATGCTTATCAATGGCACGCACTACACTAAAATGGTCACTACGCTTGTGATTAACATAGACAATAGCAGGAATTTTGATTTTGGCAAGCGATTCATAATCCATCATCATACCATGAGCATTATAGCCATATTTTTCGCTCACTTTCGCCAAGTCCAAAAACGATGCCATTAGGTCATTTAATGCCATATCCTCCAAAATTTCGCTTTCGCTTTTGGGGTTTTGATAAAAGTAAGTCAGGATAGTAGATAACGATGATGCACCACAAGAATAATCAACATCTTGTTTGGTAACCTTACGATTTTTAATATCTTGCCAAGTAGTTTTGGTGCTTAATACTTGACCATTATGAATAGTGTATCCGCCAGCATAGGCGTTTACACCACATAAGGTAAATAATATAAAAGTAGCCCATCTCATTGGATACGCTCAATAGAATTGAGTTGGCGATATCTTTGTGATAAGGGGGGGGGTAACTCTCCAAGTTTGGTCGTCAATCCAAGCGACAATGTACTGCCACCTGTACCTGAAATTGGAGTGCGAACATTGGTAATCAAATTACTTCTGGCGGTAAGTGCATAAGCTAGCCCTAGATTTAGTGTGGTCTGGGTGCTGTTGTTCTCTAGTTTGCCTAACTCATTTTTGTCTGCCCATTTGTGGCGTACACCCACACCGCCTGTGAGTGTTATATCTGGATTGACCGCAAAGCCGACAGAGCCATTTAGCATGGCAATGTCGCCCAAATCTACACGTGTACCAACATCACTCTCACGGCTTGCTTGATGATGATAAGTGCCTGTCAAGCTTAGCACAATAGGGTCATTGACTGTGTAGACTGTACTACCAATAAGAGTAGATGCACCGTTTTTGCTTCTTAGTCCTTGTGTGTTGTTATAGATAGATAGTTCACCAAACATCAAGCTATCGGGTAGTTTTTTGTGGTTTTTGGTAAGTTGATATTGGGTGCTGATGCTGATATCGTTGAGGTATGAATCGCTTGTACTAGTCAAATCTATAGCACTTTGGTTACGAGTATTACGATAGATACCATTGCCTTTTATACCAATCTCTAATTTATCATTCATGCCATAACGTAGTCCAAGCCCCATGATGACACTGTCGGTATTGGTATGATTCTCGCCCAGCGATGGCAAATAAACCATACGCCCATTACCTAAATCTATGGGTTCAAATCCTTGTAGGGCAGTCGATGATTTTTGATGATTATAATAACTAAAGTCAGTGTCAAGTTTAAAACGGTTTTTATCCGCTAAGATATCGGAAACGGTTAAGGGTAAGTCGGCGTGAGCTAGTAGTGGTAGGATAGATAGGACTGATAATAGAAGTTTTAAATTCATAAAATACTCATGAGCTTTATTTGATTTTGTAAATGCAACAATCAATAAAAAAATAAAAATAGATAAACCAATAACCACAAAATAAATACCTTGAGTGCTTAAAATTGCACCAGATATACGGATTGGTTAGCAGAACCAAAGTAAAGCAAGGCTTTATGGTTTGTTTTGCATGCCAAATATGAGTATCTAATTAAGATAGCAGAGATGGCGATTAAGATAACAGATGAAATTAGAACATCACTTTGACATTCTCAGTGAGATCTAGCAACCGAATTGAAAAATTGGTCTAACAACTAGAAATTTTTTTAAAGATTTTTTCTTCATAAAAAAGATTCTAACTATTTTTTTTCTTTTGAAAGAAGTTCTACTAAATGATAACAAGCCACACTGATGATAAATAAATAACCAAAATAACAACCTAAATATACCAAAGCCAAGTTGGCATCAAGGTTGCCTGTTATTTTTACAATACTAATAGAACACCAAGTCAAAACGATTACTGATATCAAAAAAAATGATGACTCTAAGCATTTATTCTGAGAAATTTTCGGTATGTTTTTAAACCAACCGATAAATAAAGCAAGCGTAGCAATTAGATATAAGATAAGCATAACCAAAATTTTTGTAAAGAAAATGATTTTCTGACTACATCATAAACTTAATTTCAAGCAAAAACCTAGTTTTATAGTAGGTCTTATATCTTTTGGTAAAGTTAGAAGTGAAAAAATCTAATTTTACAGAAAATTTATTAAGTAATCAGGTATGCTCTTTCTTCTTAGAAAGACTAAGGAAAAAATGTATAATCAAAGATAACAATATACAATAAGTTATAAAAACTAAGAGATGCAAAAATACTAGCTTACCAGATAAACTTTCTATAAAATTTCTATATGGAAAATAACTAACAATCATAGCAAGAATTGCTATGCCATTTAACGTTCTATATATATTTGGTTTATCCTTAACTTTTGGCATAAATTTAATCCAGCCAATTATTATTCCAACGGTAAATCCAGTATAGGCAAGAAATAAATCAGACACATTAAGTCGTCCTTAAAAACTATTGGTAAGGCAGTTCACCATAAAAACCGAACTACCTTACTATTATCTAAATTAAAGTGATATTTAATTAACGCCCTGCATAGCCCACCGCACCAGCACCAACTGTAGCTACAGCTACTCCTCTCATACCATTAACCAAATGGGTTGCCTTTGAAACTGGATTTAATAAACCACTACCTGCACCAACAGCAACCGCAGCTCCATGAGCCTTCCAATTATAACTATTACTAGCAATTGCACTAGACATATAACTAAAATGACCACCTACAGCTCCAATTCCTGCACCTACAGCAAAATTTGCCCAAGCACCTTCCGTATCAGCCATTTGCTTATCAGTCATTGCCATTGCTTGTAGATTTTCTGCGTTATCAAAAGCGAACGATAAATCCGCTTGCTGAATAGTAGATACAGGAGTATTATAATTAGACGTTACATCTGCAAAAGCAGGTGTAATAGCTACAGTGGCAGTTATTGCTAAGATTGATAACTTTTTCATACGTTTTCCCTTTCATTAATGTTGTGAAAAACTACCAGTCTGTACTGATAGCTGATAACCATATCAAAATGATGATGTGTAGGAGCTTCATTGTTTTGGTATTGGTTATCATTTTCAATAATAGTTTGGGTCATTTACCTTGTCAAGGTTTTTTACCTTATTTTTCAATGCCTTTCATACTGATTCTCTTTGATTTTAGTCAATATTTTTCCACTCAGATATCATAAGTTGTTTTGAGTAATATTTGTGGTCAAAAACTTCACTTACATTGCTAATGCACTACATTTGATAAAGTTTTCCAAATACCTCGCATGGTAGAAAGAGGTGCAAGACAAGTGAAATCAAATCTCACGCTTCATCATTGCCAAGATATTATCTTTGTAGGGCAATAATGCGTCTGGCAAGTTATGCAAGTTTAAGTTATCCAAACTCATTTTCTAGTTCCTTTGGTTAGCATAATCAAAAAGCTTTGTTGCAAAAAACACTGATGAAATATGATACACTAATTGGCAAATTAGCAATGAATAAAAGTGCAAAAAAATGAGACTAGATAAATTCTTGAGCAAAGCCACCGAATTATCACGCCGTGACTGCAAAAAAATCCTCCACGCAGGCGAAATCACCGTCAATGGTGAGGTAATCAAAGACCCAAGCCAACACGTTGATGAAATCAATGACGACATCGAATGGGCGGGCGAGGCGTTATCCGTTGCCGAGGGCAATCGCTATATCTTGCTATACAAGCCAGAGGGCTTTGAAAGCACGCTCAAACCCAAAGAATACCCCATCGTCACCGAGCTGATTGACGTACCCGAATTGGGCAGTCTTCGCCTTGCAGGACGGCTAGATGTCGATACCACAGGGGCATTGATTTTGAGTGATGATGGCGGATTTTTGCACCGTATCACCAGCCCAAAACACCACGTTGCCAAAGTCTATGAGCTTACCCTTGCCGACCCAATGTCTGATGAACAACAAGCCTTTGCAATTAAAGAATTGGCAAAAGGCATCATGCTAGAGGGTGAGTATGACAAAACCAAACCTGCGGAATTGTCATTTACTGATGACACCCACGCCACGCTAATTTTGACTGAGGGTAAATACCACCAAGTCAAACGCATGATGGCGTATTTTGGTAATAAAGTAGTGGCATTGCACCGAGCCAGTATTGGGACGATTACCCTTGAGGGATTGGAAAAAGGTGAAAGTCGGTTTTTGACGGAAGATGAGATTGAGCAGTTTTGATGGCACAGTAATTTGACAGGGAAATACGATAGATTTGTAGGGGCGTAATGCTTACGCCCTATTTTCTTAAATCTTGTTTAAACATGTCAAAATTAAATCGGCAACTTAACCCCAGCCACTTTCCAATTAACAAAACCCTGCCGTTCCATATTTACCGTAATGGGATAACCTCTGACTTGTGTATTAACCGCAAAGCAGTTAAATCCGCAATAATTTGCCGAATCTTTTACTGTGACCGCATTGGGATTGGGCTGACTTAGTTGTTGTTTGAGCTTTTCGCTCAACTCATCTTGACTGCGAGCCATGATTAAATCCTTTACATCGATTTTATCCATCGCAACCGCAGTCAATCCGCCCAATAATTTGGCATTGCTATCAAGACTAGCAAGCGTTGTTTGACCATTTAACAGGTTGTTAACGCCATTTTCAGTCACAGTATTTTCCACCGCTCGATTCACCATTTTACTGACCATACTATCCGCATCGACATTTAGATTTAACGCTTGCAATATTGGTGAGGCGGTGACGTGTTCGACTTTTGCGACCAACACAGGTGTGAGTTGAGCTTTTAGACTTTGTTGTAGCTTGCCAAAATCAATATGGGCGGTGATGGCTTGGGTATCTTTGGCATCATACGCATTTTTGAGTTGATACAGTGTCCAGTAGGGCGAGGCAAAGACCGCCCCCACGAATACAATCAGCAGTAACATGGCAAGGGTAATAATTTTTTTCATGGATAATTCTTTTATTTAGCTCATATTAAATCTATAAAATTGCTTAATTTACTCAAAGTTCACTTGATAAATCGCCAGTTTATCACCATTAATACAACAAATTTTACCTGTTTTTCGTAATCATTTTTATATTGATAAGTGTGTTCAGCATAAGCCATCACCTACTTATATGGCAATGTTGGCGTGGCAAAATGTTTCACGTGAAACTTATCCTTGATACCTTTGGAGTTTGTCGAAAATGTCGAAGCGTGATTTTTATGAAGTGTTGGGTGTTAGTAAAACGGCTGATGAGCAAGAAATCAAAAAAGCCTACCGCAAGCTTGCGATGAAATACCATCCAGACCGCAATCCAGATGACCCAGATGCCGAAGAAAAATTCAAAGAAGCCTCTCTGGCTTATGAAGTATTGAGCGATAGCCAAAAACGCTCGGCGTATGACCGTATGGGACACGCTGCCTTTGAAAATGGCATGGGCGGTGGCGGTTTTGGCGGTGGGTTTGGTGGTGCGAACTTCCAAGATATCTTTGGTAACATGGGTGGGGGTAATTTCCAAGATATTTTTGCCGATTTATTCGGCGGTATGGGCGGTGGGCGTGGCGGTAGTCGCCAACGCCGTGGCTCGGACTTACGCTATATGCTCGAATTGACCCTCGAAGAAGCCGTGAATGGGGTCAAAAAAGAAATCACCTTTACCGCCCCTGCCCCTTGTGAAGCCTGTGATGGCAAAGGGGCAAAAAATGCCAGTGACATCGTGACTTGTCCAACTTGTGGTGGTCATGGCGTGGTGCGGATACAACAAGGATTTTTTGCGGTGCAACAAACTTGCCCAACCTGTCATGGCTCTGGCAAACAAATCAAAAACCCTTGTGATGTGTGTCATGGCTCGGGTGTCAACGAAAAATCTCGCACCCTTGAAGTCACGATTCCTGCAGGTGTCGATAATGGCGACCGTGTGCGTTTAAGTGGTGAAGGCGAAGCCATCCAAGGCGGTGAAAGCGGTGACTTGTATGTCGAAATCCGTGTCAAAAACCATGCGATTTTCAAACGTGAAGGGGCTGACTTATATATGGATGTGCCTGTGAGTTTTGCGGATGTGGCATTGGGCAAAGAAGTCGAAGTACCAACACTCGATGGACGCATCAATTTACGCATTCCAGAAGGCACGCAAAGCCATAAAATTTTCCGTATCAAAGGCAAAGGCGTGACCCCAGTTCGCACCAGTATGAGAGGCGATTTGCTATGCCGAGTGGTGGTCGAAACCCCAACCAATTTAAACAATGAACAAAAAGAACTGCTTCGTCACCTTCAAGCAACGATGGGTGAACATCAGCAATCACCGCAGAAGAAATCATTCTTTGATAAATTGAAAGATGATGTCAAGGATTTGTTTGATTAAGCCAAAATGTTTCACGTGAAACAAAAACCGCCCAAGGATGATTGGGCGGTTTTTTTATGATTAGGATTTATCAATTAATCGCATAAGGATAGTTATTTAACAGCCCTTGGCTTGGCACGCTGACCCATTGACCTTTTGCCAAATGGTTAGCCTGTCCTTTGGGTAAGGCATAAAAATCCAGCGGTGCAATCGGCATATTGAGCATGGCGACCGATGATTTAGCGGTATCCGAAATCGGTAATCCATACATATCAAAGACATTTCTCATGTCTTTACCGATGATTTTTGAGGATAACATATACACCAGTTCTGGGGTGTTAAAGCTTTTATCCATATATGCTCCCAATCCATATTTGGCTTTTTCTTCTGGCGTGGCGGTTTTGAGGTCGAGTGTATCAATAAGGCGATTGGCAGTATTTAATAAACGGAAAAACTCAAATACCCCTTGGCTATCAGGAATGGCTTTGGCTTGGTGATATTTGGTATATAGCAATGCCAGTTGCACGGTCATGGCTTGTTTGGCATTGGCGTTGGTGTAGCCATCGCCTGACCATAAGCGTTGTTCCATATCTAGGCGTAGGGCTTCCCCTGTTTTGCCTGTGGCTCGGCTATCATTGAGTTGTTTATACAAATCCCAATGAGCAAAGTTATAGCCATTATCGTCTTCAGCGTAGATTTCATTTTTGCGAAGCATGCTTAACCCTGCCAAAATATTATTATCACACTCTGTACCACAGCCAATGGTGTTGCCTGTTTGACTAGATTTAAAGGTCATGGATAGCACACGTTTCACAGTATTATGACCCAATTCATGTACCCAGCCCCAGCCTGTGTCGACCCCATAAAACGCATCAATCGGTTGACCTGAGCATAATGCCCCACACGCAGACAACCACCCAACCATATGCTGTACCGCAGGTGGGCGGTGGATATCACCCATACAATCCCACCCCAACTGATTACAATAGGTTTGTGTCGAATAGTCCAATGGGATATTGTTGTAGCCATTGGCGAGATGATTACTGTCAAAAATGACGGTTTTAAGTTTTTGGGCATATTGTTGCGGAGTCGATATGCCGATGTTATTGAGGGCTTTGCTGTTAAGCTGTTGAATTTCACCGCCCACAAATTTGATACTACTCCAACCAAATAGATTGTTTTTGAGGGCAGTGGTTGCCTCATCAATGTCTTGCTGGCTCATATTTTGGGTAAAATCAAAATGGGCATATTTGGCAACCCCTCTGATTTTTAACGTCACAGTTTGTGAGGGTTTGGCATTGTTAAAATTTAGCATCAAAATGCCACCAAATGGGCTGTTAAAATGGCTGATTTGGCTTGATAAAGGCACGTTGACGCTATTGGGTTTGGCAGGATGGTCATAGCGGTTGGGGGTATTGATATTTCTGACGGTGCGTAAATAGCCTGTTTGCAAACTTAAATTCGCCCCACCTGCATCAACGACTTGAATCTCCACCCCTTTAGCAGGAATAGACGCTCGTCCGATGGCAGTGATACCGCTACTTTGTGGCAGTGTCAACGTGATGGTTTCCCATTCGGTGGACACACTCAAATCATTGGCAGTACGTGGCATATAATCGCCTGCACCTTGGGCAGGGGCAATGCTGGTTTGGCGGTTAAAATCCACCCATGTATCCGCTATCAAGGTTTTGAGGGTGCGTGGATAATTGGCAATGTCATCATTAATAAAGCCATCATAGACCGCCGTTTTTCGCCAACCATCGGCTAAAATCAGCATATCTTTTGCAGGTATAATGTTTTGTGAAAATAGGCTAAATCCTAACTGATTTTGTTGGTTAAAAAATGCCTGTAATTGACCAATCGTGGTTTTGGCTTGGTTAAACTCATCCACGGTAAAGGGCGTGTTATTGAGAATTTTTGTCAATAACTGTGAGGCATTGGCAAGCCGTTCGGTTTTTGCAAGAATATTGCCCAAGGTATTGGCTTCAGAGGACGTCAGATTTTTGGGGTCTGCCCAATAATTACCTGCATAACCCTGTAAATCCACCCCATAATGACGAATAAAGTTATCTCGTCCATCATTATTTGCCCACCAACCACCACTGATATACAGTAATGGCTTTTGACTGCGTTGATATTGGCTAAAGAGCGATGCTAAGGCAGGTGTATCGGTCGGCACGGCATGACCACTGCCAATTAACAATAAATTAGCCGTTTGCCAACAGGTATTATTCGGGTCTAATAAATCACATTTGACCAATGTGGGCGTGATGCCATAGGTTTTGGCAAAATAATTCTTGATGTTGTTTTCATTATAGCCTGTATAAGCAATGGTAAAAGCTTCGCCTGTGGCTAGCTTGGTGTCGGCATTGCCCTTAATCAGCCAATTCAGTGAGCGTTGTAACAAAGGTTGATGCGGTTGGTATTCAGTATTATTAAATTTTGCTAAAATATCCACGCTATAGCCAAGGAAGCGTCCACCATTCACCTCTGCGATAGTGCTAATCGCCGAACCAGTATCACTCGTCAGCAAATCTCGGCTCATAAATGGGTGGGTGGCTTTAAGGGTATTACTATCATTGATACCTTGGAACGTCAGATTCAATACTTGCCCATTATTGGTTAAGATAGATTGAACAATGGACTGAAAATGGCTTTGTTGCTGTTGGGTCGCAGAAATAATCTGTTGTAATAGTACCGCTTCATCGGTTGCCCAATTATCAACGACCGCAAGGCTATCCCCTGTGGCTTCTGCAGTGGCAATACGCTGGGCTGGCGTGACAATGATGGGGGTCACTGGAGCAGGTGCAGGTGTTGGCGTAGGCGTTGGCGTAGGCGTTGGAGCAGGTGTTGGAGCAGGTGTTGGAGCAGGTGTTGGAGCAGGCGTTGGAGCAGGCGTTGGAGCAGGCGTTGGAGCAGGTGTCGGAACAGGTGTCGGAACAGGTGTCGGAACAGGTGTCGGAACAGGTGTCGGAACAGGTGTTGATGCAGGTGTATTCGGTGTAGTGGACGAGTTAATAGGGTCTATACTGGGTGTGGCTTTATTAGATGATGATGTACTATTGCTACAGGCAGTCAGACACAGACTTGCTGTGATGATTAATGATAACGGTGTTGGGGCTGAAAGCATTGCAGGAATACGCATTGGCTCACTCGACTAGATAGGTTGAATGGATTGATAATCATGGGTTAATAAAAGTAAAATATTAACGCATTTTGCTTATTGATACAAAAAATTGTGTGTGTAAGGTTTTTTAATCAGTTAAACTTAGTTACAAACCTTTTTGTGATGATATGTTAGGGAAAAAATATGATAAAAGTCGGTATTATTGGAGCAGGCGGACGTATGGGACGGATGCTGATTCAAGCCGTGGCACAAAACCCAGCCACTATTTTGGCAGGAGCGATTGAACGCACAGGTTCAAGCCTTGTTGGGGTCGATGCAGGCGAACTGGTCAATCTTGATAAAGCCAACGTAGCTTTGGTTGATGATTTGGCACAAGTGATTGATGATATTGAGGTATTGATTGACTTTAGCCTGCCCGAATCCACCACAAAAAATATTATGTTATGTGCCGAAAAAGGCGTCAACATGGTAATTGGGACGACTGGCTTAAATGATGGGCAAAATGCTGTTTTACAACAAGCCAGCAAAAAAATTGCCATCGTCTATGCAGGTAACTATTCAACAGGCGTGAATTTGACCTTAAAACTGCTCGAACTTGCCAGTAAAGCCTTTGGGGATACGGCAGATGTCGAAATCATCGAAGCCCACCATAAACACAAAATTGATGCCCCATCAGGCACAGCCTATATGATGGCAGAAGCAGTGGCAAAGGCTCGTGGGCAAAACCTCAAAGACGTTGCCATTTATGGTCGTGAGGGGCAGACTGGCGAGCGTAAACAAGGTGAAATTGGTATTCATGCGGTGCGTGGCGGTGAGATTGTTGGCGACCATACGGTGATGTTTATTGCCGATGGTGAAATTGTCGAAATCACCCATAAAGCCCGTGAACGTATGACCTTTGCCAGTGGTGCGGTGCGTGCCTCGGTGTGGGTCAATCAGCAAAATCATGGCTTATTTGATATGCAGGATGTATTGGGGCTTTAAGTTGACTAAGCTAGGACTTAAATTTTTGCAACCCATCATCGGTAACATCACCAAGGCAATAGCCTTATTGGGGTTAAGCCTTGTCAGTGTCACCCATGCCAATACAGTCCGAATCAATGGACAACCATTGGCTATGTGAATAATCAATCGCAAACCAATGGCAGTTATGGTAGCCGTAGCCAAAATGTGCAAACGCCGATTCAAATTATGGTGCGTTAATCCTTAACTGCTAAGGTAATGGTATAAGTTTTGCCTTGTTTGATTTTATCCGAATTGCCAAATACTTCGGTAAATGAGCGTTTCATAAAATCACGCAAGCCATTAATCGTCACCACATAAAATCTTGCCCCATTTTCCATCGCATTGTAGGCATCGAGCAAATACAGATAATGCTGTTCTTTACTGGCTTTGGCAGGCAAATTGCTCATCACAAGGCTAAATTTTTTGTCTTTAGCCACATCACGAAAACCATTGGATAGCTGAACGTGGGCGTTGGTTAAGCCATTTTTTTGGCAATTAATTTTAGCATATTCCACTGCCACAAAGTCTTTGTCGATGAGTAAATGCTCACCATTGGGACATTCACGGCTGGCGGTCATACCGAGTACGCCATAGCCACAGCCGAGGTCAATCGAGTTATCATCAGGCTTAAAGTCGATGTAATCGAGTAACATCAAGCTACCGTCATCGAGTTTTTCTGGGGAAAAAATGCCCCAAGTGCTAGTAAATTGAAAAGGTTTACCCAATACGTCTTGGGTAAATTGAATGTCATCACGCCAATGGGTGGATTTTTTGAGTAGGTCGGGGTCGATTTGGTGCATGGTGCAATTCCTAATAAAACAAGGGAAATTTAAACGGTTATGCTAATTGGATATGGCGAAAAGTCAAGTTAATTCGCCATGCCCCTGTTAATCATTATCTTCATCCATTTCCTCTCCCAAAAACCCACCACTTTGACGTTGCCACAAGCGAGCATACACGCCATTTTGTGCCAATAACTGCTCGTGACTGCCTTGCTCCACGATTTGCCCTTTATCCATTACCACTAGTCTATCCATCGAAGCAATGGTCGAAAGCCGATGAGCAATCGCAATCACAGTTTTGTTTGCCATAATATCATTCAAGCTATCGGTAATAGCGTGTTCCACTTCGCTATCCAGTGCCGAAGTCGCTTCGTCCAATAGCAGAATAGGGGCGTTTTTAAGCATCACACGAGCGATGGCGATACGTTGACGCTGTCCGCCCGATAGCTTCACGCCACGCTCACCCACTTGGGTATCTAAGCCTCGGTTACCTTTATCATCAGCAAGCAGTTCAATAAAGTCAAGAGCATGGGCTTGGCGACTGGCTTGCAAAATCTCTGCGTCACTGGCATTGGGGCGACCATAGGCGATATTTTCACGCACGGTGCGGTGCAATAGCGAGGTATCTTGCGTGACCATACCAATTTGCTGACGTAGACTCTCTTGGGTGACATTGGCAATATTTTGCCCATCAATCAAAATCGCCCCACTATCCACATCATAAAACCGCAATAACAAATTGACCAAAGTCGATTTACCTGCCCCAGAGCGTCCGACCAAACCGATTTTTTCACCTGCTTGGATATGTAAATTAAAATTATCCAGCAATTTACGCTCGCCTGCATCAGCGTCTGTCGCACTCACTTTACCATAATTAAAATCAACATTGTCAAACACGATATCGCCTCGGCTCACCACCAATGCCCCTGCATTGGGCTGGTCGATGACGGTATGCGGTTTGGATAAAGTTCGCATCCCATCTTGTACCGTACCGATATTTTCAAATAAACTCGCCGTTTGCCACATAATCCAATGCGTCAACCCATTCAGTCGAATCGCCATCGCTGTGGCGGCCGCAATCGCCCCAACGCTTAGACCTTGATACCCCCACAAATACAGCCCAATCGCCACAGTCGAAGCCACCAACAACACATTGATGGTATGATTGACCACCTCAAGGCGTGACACCCATCGCATTTGGTCATGCACCGTGTCCATAAACTGACCCATCGCATCCTTGGCATAACTCAGCTCACGGCGGGAATGACTAAACAGCTTCACCGTCATAATATTGGCATACGCATCAGTAATCCGTCCTGTCATCAACGCACGAGCGTCCGCTTGGCGACTGGCAGAGGCTTTGAGTTTGGGGATAAAATACGCCACCGTACTGACAAACAGCACCAGCCACAGCACAAACGGCACAAGTAGCCAACTGTCCAAACTGACCAAAATCACCCCACTACTGATAAAATACACCGACACATACACAAACATATCAGCAATCGTCATAATGGTTTCACGCACCGCAAGGGCGGTCTGCATCACCTTAGCGGACACCCGTCCCGAAAACTCATCTTGATAAAACTGCATCGACTGCCCTAGCATTTGCCGATGAAACCGCCACCGCATCTGCATCGGAAACACGCCTTGAAGTGTCTGAAAATGAATCAGCGAGCTTAACGCCACCAACAACGGACTGACCAACAACACCGCCCCCATCATCAGAAGCGTATTGCCTTTTTCTGCCCATAAAGTCGCAGGGGTATAATGCCCCAACCAATCCACAACCTTACCAATCCACGCAAACAGCAACGACTCATACACCCCAATCAAGGCGGTCAACACCATCAACGCCAAAATCCAACCACGCAAACCTTGGGTACACGCCCACAAAAATTTTAAAAAATTATCCGTGGGTAGGGCATAATCATCATGGGGATAAGGGTCAAGACGGCTTTCAAAAAAACGAAAAATTTGCATAAAAGTGCCTAATTCTAATTTGAAATTTTAATTATAAAAACTATAAGATAAATGACGCTATTGTAGCAATTTTAAAGGATTAGGAATGCCAGTGAATTGTAACCATCTGCAGGATATTGGTATGATAAAATAATATCATGCGGTAGGGGCGTAATGCTTACGCCCTATAACACGATATTTTGATTGGATTTAATATTCAAAAACCACCCCACGAGAATCCCCATGCCCCTAGAAAGCACCGCCATTCGCCATTTTGAGCAAAACCCACTTGCCCAAGACGACCCAAAACTGACCCTGCGAATCGAAAAACTCTACGACACCAGCCCAGAATTTACCACAGGAAGCGAAGCCATCGCTTTATTTGAAAAGAGCCTCGCCAAAGGTAACTTGTTATATTTGGGTATGTTTAACGGCAAGCCCATCTGTGCCATTGGCTGTTTTGACGATGGGCAGACTGATACAAAACGCTTGCAATATATTGTGGTACACCCTGCTAACCGAGGGCGAAGCATCTCTGCCAAATTCATCAAACAAGTCACCGACATCGAACGTAAAAAAGGCATTCGTCACTTTATAGCAGGCTGTGGGGCGATTCACCGTGTCCTCGCCATGTATGAATTGTTGTAAAAAACCGCTAAAAACAACTTTTTTCACATTTTTGATAAATAATACTTGACAGGGACGGCGTTTTTTAGTTTAATAACGCCTCATTGATGAGCGATATAAAAATTTAGATTGTATCTAATTTTTATCACCTTATGGCGCGGTAGCTCAGTCGGTAGAGCAACGGATTGAAAATCCGTGTGTCGGCAGTTCGATCCTGCCCCACGCCACCATTCATCAATTTAAAATCATCAACCCCACGCTGAAAAGTTTGGGGTTTTTTGTTGTCAAAGGGTTTTAGGTAAGGACGTAATGTTTACGCCCTGTTTAAAACTTTAAAGATTGGGTGTATGCAATACGCCCCTACAACATTATCAATCTATGACATAACTTTTGATAACGTTGGGTTTCGCACGCTCAACCCAACCTACATTCGATGAAAATGCGTCAGTTCTAAGGCATTTATTTTTGGGCTGTCCAACCTTTTGGGCGTTCGTAGTCGGCATTGTCCAAGAATTTGTTGCGTTGTTCGGTCAAAAACTTTTTGGCTTCTGGGTCTATCATGCTAAGGTGATTTTCGTTAATTAGCATGGTTTGATGTTCGAGCCATTCTTGCCATGCTTTGGCAGATACGGTATTTTGGATTTCCTCGCCCAATTTATTTGGAAACGGTGGTGTTGGTAATTTGGGTAAGTTTTGTTGGTATTTACGACACATGACCATGTGGTCGGCTGGGTTGTAAGTTTGCATGACGGTTTCCTTGATGGTTTTCTTCACAGTAATTTAGGACAAATTATACCAAAAAATGGCGGTTTTTCTTGTATTGAATCGGTCGTTTATGCGTCTTTAATGCGGATGGTCTTGTAACACCTCATGCAAGCCGTGTCATAGGATTATGGATAGCCGATTAGAGGGATTTTTCACCCATTAATAAACGCCCAAATGTTGCCATTTGGACGTTTTCTTGTTGCAATGTGCCGTAGGAAAATAGTTTTAGCTTCGTAAGAGAAAATTCTTTAAATAGAATTTTCTAAGTATGGCTATTTTCGTATTTAACCTCAGTTCGGTGTAAGATTTTACGCAATCATGTGATTTAAAATAAAATATTCTAAAGGTAAGGTGCGTCATACGCACCTATTGAAGATATTGATTTTGAATGGTGCGTAAAACGCACCTTACGAATTTAAACTATTTTAAAAATCATAGGTTTATCAATAATAATGGCGTTTGTTATATCGAACTCAGGTTATTTAAATTGGTGGGTTACGCCAAAAAGACGGCTAACCCACCCTACTTTACTCAACAATAACTCGTAAGCCTATCGCTACTTTATATGTTAATTTAATGCTCAAAATATTTCCATTCTTGGTAGCTTTCTGACATATCAAAAATATCGCCACAAGTGCGAATTAAACCTTTTAACTGTTTGGGTATTTGGCGTTTTTTACCTAAGATGCTCCATACGCTCACGCCCACGCTCAATTGCCATTTTGACTTGATTAGGAGCTGTACCACCAATATGGTTACGAGCATTTAATGAACCTTCAAGGGTCAAATATTCAAACACATCATCACCAATCAGACTGCTAAAGCCCTGCAACTCTGCCAATGATAATTCGCTTAAATCCACGCCTTTCGCCACGCCTAAACCAACTGCTTTACCCACGACTTCATGGGCATCACGGAATGGCAAGCCTTTACGCACCAAGTAATCCGCCAAATCAGTTGCTGTGGCATAGCCTTTCATGGTGGCAGACCGCATAGCGTCTTTGTTTGGCACAAGATTTGGCAACATATCACCAAATGCAAGCAACGAACCAGTCAGCGTATCGACCACATCAAATAGTGGTTCTTTGTCTTCTTGGTTGTCTTTATTGTAGGCAAGTGGTTGGTTTTTCATCAAGGTTAATAGCGTTACCAAATCACCAAACACTCGTGATGCCTTACCACGCACCAACTCTGGCACGTCTGGGTTTTTCTTTTGTGGCATGATGCTTGAGCCAGTGCAGAAGCGGTCAGGCACTTGCACAAAGCCAAATTGAGCCGACATCCACAAGATGATTTCTTCACTCATGCGAGATAGGTGCATCATCAAAATACTGGCGGTACTGGCAAATTCAATGGCAAAATCACGGTCAGACACGGCATCCAGTGAATTTTGACAAATTCCCTCAAAGCCCAAAAGCTGTGCGGTAAATGGACGGTCAATCGGATAGGTCGTCCCTGCCAACGCTGCCGAACCGAGTGGCATTTGATTAATCCGTTTACGTCCATCAAGAAAGCGTTCGCTATCACGCATGAGCATCTCAAACCACGCCATCACATGATGCCCAAAGCTGACAGGCTGTGCGGTCTGTAAATGGGTAAATCCGGGCATGATGGTGTCGGTATGCTGGCTGGCGAGTTCCAGTAAGCCGTTTTGTAGGCGTTTTAGCAAGCCCAAAATAATGTCAGTCTGGTCACGCAAGTATAGACGGATATCAGTCGCAACTTGGTCGTTACGGCTA
The DNA here is from genome assembly GCF_048551375.1 of Moraxella sp. TY6. Lineage (NCBI taxonomy): Bacteria > Pseudomonadati > Pseudomonadota > Gammaproteobacteria > Moraxellales > Moraxellaceae > Moraxella > Moraxella sp. TY6. The sequence continues at coordinate 20,403 of NZ_JBLYZJ010000018.1, forward strand.
CGCCCTGTATGGAGTTTTTTGCCGACATCACCAATCAGAGCGGTGAGTCGTGATTCAACATTCATATGCACGTCTTCTAACGCCACCGACCAGACAAATTTGCCATCAGCGATTTCTTGTTTGACTTGATTTAGCCCATCCACAATTTGGGTTTTTTCATCTTCGGTCAAAATCCCTGCTTTGGCAAGCATGGTGGCATGGGCGATTGAGCCTGCAATGTCTTGATTGGCAAAGCGTTTGTCAAAATTCACCGAGGCGGTAAATTCTGCAACAAAACTGTCAGTGGCTTCACTAAAACGCCCGCCCCACATACTGGACGAGGTGTTTTGATTTGTTGGTGTGCTAGACGCAGTAGAAGGGCTTGTAGTATGATGGGGAATAATAGATGATTCCATAATAGATTCCTTTGGCTAAGGCTCAGACTTTGAGGTAGCAATGACCGTACCGCATAAAACTCCATTACTACCATTGCCGAAATTTTTAACAAGTAAATTTGACAAACATAGTAACGCAAACCCAAACGCCCCACAACTGATGAATCAACCATTGGGCAAAAAATTCTTTTTACCCACCTTTAATGACCGATATGCGATTTTATTTTGGCTGGGGTTGGTGGTTTTTTATGTGTTTTTATCGGTCGTGCTACAAATTGGACATTTTAACGATATACAAGCAGTATTTAAAGAAATCATCGAAACATTTGTGATGGCAATGTCCGTTGTGGGGAGCATCTTACTGTATGTGCATTTTTCAATTCCCAAATTTGATAGATATAACTATAACAGTGGTCAAATTACCCGTGAGGTGTTATTAGCAGGGCTATTTATTACCCCAATAATGACCTTAGTCGCACGTTGGATATTGCAAGCGACTTTGGACTATGACTTAGCTTTATGGGAGTTGGTTGCTCAAGTGGTGTTGAACACGTTTCTGAGCTTGTTAATGATAGGGTTGCTTAGTGTTTATTTTCGTATTCAGTATAACCACATTGTTAGTGTACAAAGCTTATACCGCCGAAAATTGATTGAGCAGAACGAACAGCTCAAAGCACGTATTACCCCACATTTTTTCTTTAACATGCTCAATACCATGCAGTATTTAGTCGAAGATGACCCCATCGAAGCAGAAAATATGATTCGCTGTGTGTCCGCCCTGTATCGAGCGAGTTTTGAAGAGATTCGAGAGGTGGCATTGTTGGATGAAATTGAATTATGTGAAGATTATTTGACCATCGAAAAATATCGTTTTAGTAATAAACTCAAAATTAGCTGGGTATTGCCTGATGAAGACTTACTGTATGATATGGTCATCGCTTCATTAACGTTACAGCTAGTCATCGAAAAAATGATTGTAAATGTGGTGGAGATGACCACGGAAGCCATCAATCTAAAAATAGCGATTCACTGGGAAAATGACATGGTCGCAATTGATGTGATTACCAGTATTCCTAATAGTAATCTCCAAGTGATTTATGATAATATACAACAAAAGCTGATGTTTAATAATCAGCTAGAGGTGTTACGCCAATTTTATGGTGAAAAATCCAGTATAGGTTATGTTTATACTGAGCAAGGATTGGTCACACAAATTCGCTATCCTCTAAAAGACGTTGCGTTTTAACGTCACCTACAGTGACTTATGTTGATACTGTGTTAAGCTATTTTTTATTTAAGCGATTTTTTTTGTTTTGGCTATATTAATTAGCATAATTTTGAGCCAATATATGCTATATTAGGAATATATCATTGTCACATTAGTGAATGGGTAAAAAATAAGCGGTAGTGTAATAAGTTTTAACGGTGGAATCTTGGCGATAGTCGGTTGTTTTTCCTTTTTTATACCACCCTATTTATGTTAGTCAGCTACTCATCCTTGTGATAGATTGTATTAAGTCTAACTAAAATAAACATAGTAAATGCCTTAATGAAAATAAGGAGAAGTAACATGAGAGTTGTGGTGTGTGACGATGAGCCACTCGCACGTGAACGCTTGACACGCATTGTTCGTGAGGAGGGGCATGAGGTAGTAGCACAAGCAATGACAGGTATCGAAGTCATTGCAAAAGTTAAAGAAACCACGCCAGACGTGGTGTTGCTGGATATCCGTATGCCAGAGATGGACGGTATTCGAGCAGCAAAAGAATTAAACGAACTCAATAACCCCCCTGCCATCATCTTTGTTACAGCTTATGACCACTATGCAATTGCTGCCTTTAAGTCACATGCGATTGGCTATTTGCTCAAACCTGCTAATAAAGAAGAGTTGGTTGAAGCCCTTAATCGTGCCTCAACACTCAACTCTGCCCAGCTCAATGAAATCCGCCGTCTTGAAGACCCCACCGCCCAACCGATGCGTCAGCATATCGCTGCTCGTACCCATCGAGGTGTGGAGCTGATTCCTTTATCGGATATCTACTTCTTTACTGCTGACCAAAAATACGTGCAAGTACGCCATAAAGGCGGTACGGTATTGATTGACGAAACACTCAAAGAGCTTGAGCAAGAATTTGGCGATGCGTTTTTTCGTGTCCATCGTAATGCCTTGATTAATCTTGATTATTTGGAAATGCTTGAAGCCATTGACCAAGGGCAATACCAAGTGCGTTTTAAAGGCTTGAATGATAAATTGGCGGTCAGTCGCCGTCATTTGCCGATGCTTCGAGATAAAATTCAGACCTTATAATCGCTGACAACCTTAATTTGTATTTGATGATATAATGCCTAATAGCTTGCCTGTTAGGCATTTTTTTAATTCAGATTTATCCTTGTAGGGGCGTAATGCTTACGTCCTTACCAAAATTCATGTTATTTGTATTTTATACCACCCTCATTTAACAAGTTGCCCGAGTTTTTTATGCTAACGACCCTTAACATCGCCACACGCCAAAGCCCACTTGCTTTATGGCAAGCCGAATTTATCCAAGCCGAATTACAAACTCTGTATCCACATTTGACCATCAACCTTGTCACCATGGTCACCAAAGGCGATAAAATCCTTGATACCCCACTTGCCAAAATCGGTGGTAAAGGCTTGTTTGTCAAAGAGCTAGAGCAAGCGTTATATGAAAAACGAGCGGATATTGCCGTTCACTCATTAAAAGATGTACCAATGGAATTACCAGAAGGCTTGATGCTAGGGGCATATTGCGAGCGTGAACAGCCGACCGATGCGTTTGTGTCGAACCTTTATGCAAGCCTAGATGAGCTACCACAAGGGGCAAAACTCGGGACATCAAGCCTACGCCGTCAATGCCAAATTCAGCAATACCGCCCAGACCTTGAGATTATCAGCTTGCGTGGTAATGTTGGCACGCGTTTGTCAAAACTCGATGATGGCGAGTACGATGCGATTATTTTGGCGACCAGTGGCTTGATGCGACTGGGGCTGACCGAGCGAATCCGCCATGAACTTGCCACCGATATCAGCCTACCTGCGGTGGGGCAAGGGGCGTTGGCGATTGAGTGCCGTAGTGATGATAGCGAAGTATTGGACTTGCTAAAACCACTAAATCACGAGGTCAGCCGTCTGTGTGTGCTTGCCGAACGTGCGATGAACCGCCACTTACAAGGTGGTTGCCAAGTGCCGATTGCAGGCTTCGCCCAAATTAATGATAGTCAAATTTGGCTACAAGGGCGAGTGGGCAGTGTGGATGGTAAAGTATTACTAAAAGCGGAACATCATAATGCGTTGGTTAATGATGTCGTGGAAAATGCCGAAATTGCCGAAGCGATGGGCATTGTGGTGGCGGAAAGCTTATTAGAACAAGGGGCGGATGAAATTTTGAAAGAGATTTATCAGTCATAGGGCTTATATATTTTTAACGTTAACCTTCGACAGGCTCAAGGCGAACGTTTTTTTCACTTTTGCGTAAATCCTATAATGATAACATTCAATCTTGTTGCGTGGGTTAGCGACAGCGTAACCCACGGACAATCAGATTATAGTGAATTAAATCAAAAATCAGACTGTAAAATTTTGGGCGTATGCAATACGCCCCTACGAAACTGTCTTATTTCTAGTTTAAACAAATCCCCTTCTTGCGGAATATATTCCTCACCTTTTTCAAAGGGGGACTTGCCCACCGTTTTAGTCTAAGTTATGGGGGTATAGCCCCCTCTTTCGTAAAGAGGGGGTTGGGGGAGATTTAAATGATAGAAACATCAATGACTTATAATTTTTCTTAACCCGAACTCAGGTTATTTAGCTTGGGAACTCAGCCCCTTTACGACTATAGTACCACCAAGTCAATACCATACAAATCACATAAAACACAATCAAGGTCACAAATGTGCCATTCGCTCCAAGACCCGAACCAAACATTTTGGGGATAAAGAAACCACCATAGGATGCGAAGGCTGAGGTAAAACCAACTACGGCTGCTGACTCTTTACGAGCATTCAATTGCCAATCTGCACCGCCAAGACGTTCATGGAATGTACGGAAAATCACAGGAATCATACGGAAAGTCGAGCCATTACCAATCCCAGTGGTGATAAATAGCACCATAAAGCACGCAAAATACCCTGCAAAGTTACCTGCTTTTAGGAAATACATCACCGCCATCACTGCCAAAGCCATCACGCCATAATTAATCAAGGTGACTTTTGCACCACCTAATTTATCGGCAAGCCAACCACCAAACGGACGGAATAACGCACCGACCAAAGGCCCTAAGAATGCCAATTTTAGCGGATTGACATCTGGGAAGGATTGTTTAATCAACATCGGAAATGCTGCCGAAAAACCAATAAACGAACCAAAAGTCGCAAGGTACAAGATACACATAATCCAGTTTTGCTGACGACCAAAAATCACTGACTGGTCTTTAAAAGACGCTTTGGCAGACGACAGGTCATTCATGCCAAACCAAGCCGCAAGAGCCGCTATGATAATCAAAGGTACCCACACAAACCCTGCATTTTGTAGATACATGGTCGTGCCTTTGGCAGTGGTTTGGGCATCACCGCCTAACACCCCAAAGATACCCACGCCAATCACCGCAGGGACTAAAAACTGCATGACCGACACGCCCAAATTACCCAAACCAGCGTTTAAGCCCATCGCTGTGCCTTGTTGTGATTTTGGATAAAAGAACGAAATATTGGACATACTAGAGGCAAAGTTCGCCCCACCAAACCCACACAATAAGGCGATGATAGCAAAGGTGGCAAATGGGGTATTTGGGTCTTGCAATGCAAAGCCCATCCAAATGGTTGGAATCAAGAGCGATAAGGTCGCAAGGGTGGTGAGTTTACGTCCGCCAAAAATCGGCACAAGGAACGAATAAAAAATCCGTAAGGTCGCCCCAGACAAGGCAGGCAAGGCAGTTAGCCAAGACAGCTGGGCTTTGTCAAAGTGAAAGCCTGCGTCTGGCATCCGCACCACGACCACCGACCAAATCACCCACACGGCGAACGCCAGTAGTAAGTTGGGAATGGATATCCATAAATTACGTGTGGCGGTCTGTTTACCACCATTTGCCCAAAAAATTTCGTCTTCAGGTCGCCAATCGTCAATACGGCGACCACCTTTTAGTTCGTTGTTCATAAGAGCCTCCAATATGCCCTTGGGGTGCGTTTGATTTGCCTCAAAAGGATTTTTTACCTTGTTAGCATAATGGTTTTTTGAGAAAAAAAATCTTATGCCAAGGGCTAGGTTTTAGGCGGATTATTATCCTTTGGGGGTAGATATGGTTTAAAATAAAAAAACCCACAAGATGAGCTTGTGGGTTTGGTCTATTATTTATGCTTGAGCTTTTTTCACCGCCATTTGTTCTTTATGACCTTTTTCCATCGTTGGACGCACTTCACTCATATAAATCCAAATAAGCGACACCCACACCACACCGAACATAATCATAAATGCCGAGCTACGCACACCTGTGATATCCACCGCCATACCGAACATAATGGGTAGGATAAAGCCACCTAGACCACCGAACAAACCGACCACGCCTGATACCGCTCCCATGTTTTGTTTATAATCATCGGATAAGTATTTGAATACCGAGGCTTTACCAATTGCAAAGGTGATACCGAGGGCAAAAATTAACACGGTGAATAGGGTTGAATTTAGCCCCAAATGGAAGCTTTTATCGCCAGTCACGGTTTGAATCACAAGGTCAGTCTGTGGGTAAGACAACACGAATAGAATCAACATGGATACCCAAAGCACCCACCAAGTCACGGTATGAGCCGAATAACGGTCTGATAACCAACCACCCAACGCACGCAGTACGCCTCCGGGAAGCGAGAAACAGGCTGCCAAAAACGCTGCAGTTTTGAGGTTAAAGCCGTATTCATCGACATAATAGTGGGTCATCCACAACGCCAACGCCACATAGCCACCGAACACAATCGAATAATACTGACTATAACGCCAAACGGCTGGGTCTTTTAGCACGGCTAACTGACTGCCGATACTGGCATTACTGGCGGTGCGGTGTTCTTTATTGTCAAAGGTAAAAAACCAAAAACCAATCGCCGTTACCAACATCATCACCGCATAGACTTTGGGTAGCAACTGCCAACTGCTAATGGCGATGATGCTAGGGGCGATGAGTTTGGTGAGTGCCGAGCCTGCATTCCCTGCACCAAACACACCCATCGCCAAGCCTTGATTTTGGGGTTCAAACCATTTGGCGACATACGCAATCCCCACGGTGAACGAACCGCCTGCCAAACCGACAAATAGACCTAAAATCAAAAAGTGCCAATATTCGGTGGCATACGACAAACAATAAATCGGAATCACAGTCGCTAACATCAAGATAAAAAACACAATTCGACCGCCGAATTTATCGGTCAACAGTCCAATCGGTAAACGCACCAGTGAACCTGTCAATACAGGAATAGCGGTCAATAAGCCAAATTCAGTTTCGCTTAGACCTAACGATTTTTTGAGGGGAATGCCTAATACTGCAAACATCATCCATATCATAAAACACACGGTAAAGGCGATGGTGGATGAGGTCAGTACCATATATTGTTTTGTTTTGAGACTTGCCATGATAATCTCCACTTTGCTATTGCGATGCACGTTGTGGTAAGATGGTTATATTTTAACCAATTTACTAAACGTTACAAACTTGTTATATCATTAATAGAACTATCATAAGCAACTAAGCATAAAATTTGATTGATTTAAATCAATACTTTTTGGGGTGAAAATCTTTACAATACCACTTATTACCTCCAAAGTAGTATGTTGCTTGATATAGATTTATTAAAATATTTTGATATAAATCAATAATTTAATAAAAATAAACGCCGTTACCCTTACCTTTTTTGACATACCACAAAAAAATAACTTTTTAGAGGTAGAGGGGTTAAAATTTCTTATAATAAAGGATAGCCGTGACTACATCCGCCCCAAAATCTCGTTTTCGCATCGCCCTTGCCAATTCGCTCCCTGTGCGAGCGTGGTTGGCGGTGTGGCTAATTATGGGTTTGGCATTGGGGACGGCAATTTTTAGCGGTATGTTGGCATGGGTCGCTGAGTCGGATGCCCATGCGGTAAATACCGCAGGTTCGATTCGTATGGCGACTTATCGGGCGAATTATCTGTTGGCAAGTGACTATCAAGCCCCTTATTATATCGACAAAACCTTGACCCTTGATGCCAATCAGCCGATTGCCCCACAGCTAAATAGTGATATGCAACAACGCCTTACCACGCTCAGTCATTATGAGCAGTCCCAAGGCAATAATGACCCCCAAATCCAACGCCAAATTGAGCATCTTCAGCAGATGTGGACGCATCAACTGTCACCTTTATTGTTGACCAATCATCGCCAAGGTTTTTATCCGTTAGCCAGTCAATACATTGATGAGGTGGATGAATTGGTCAAACATATTCAAGCCCGTAATGAACAACGCCAAACTTGGCAACAAAATCTACAAACCATCTCATTGCTTTTGACGGTGGTAATTATGTTTGTCGGTTTATATGAGCTACAACAAAATGTGTTGTTACCTGTGCAACAGCTTCGCCAAGCCACCCAGCAATTTCGCCAACGCAAATCCTTTGAGACTGTACAGGTGAATATCGCAGGTTATGAGGAATTTAATGAGTTGGGTGCGTCATTTAATGAGATGACCCATACCTTAGAGCTGTATCAAAATCACCTTGAACAGCAAGTCGAACGCAAAACTTACCACTTGACCCAAAGTAACCAAGCCTTGCGATTGCTGTATGATTTTGCCAAAGAATTGAGCAGTGCGACCATTACTTACCCCAAGCTACAGACGCTGATTGAGCAGTTTTCGCAAGTCATGCCACATTTGCATTTGACTTTATGCCTACGTCATGCCGATGTGTTGACCAAAGATGCCATCGCTTTGCACAGCACCCAGCATCAGCATGCCCAAGATGTGTGCGAGCCACGGCATTGTGAGCAATGTGAGTTTCGCCGAGCGGATACGTGGGTGTATCCAATTCACAGCCAAACCATCGAATGGGGCGAGCTGTTGGTGGTCAGAGCAAACCCTGCTTCTGTTGTGCCTGTTAAAGGGGATAAAATTCCGCTCATTAACATCAGCCATGACGCAGAGCCATCCTTTGACGAAAAAGCCTTGTTAAATACTTTGACTAATCTGATTGCGATGGTCTTCGCTACCCAACGTCAACGTGAACAAGAACATCAATTGCTACTATTTGAAGAGCGTAACACCATCGCCAGAGAGCTACACGACTCATTGGCACAATCCTTGTCGTACCTCAAAATGCAAATTGCCTTACTTGCCAATTTGCTCAAACAATTTGACCTGCCTGCCAGTGAGCAACAACAGCGTATCGAACAAGTGATGAACCAAACTCGAGATGGGCTAAACGATGCTTATAGCCAATTGCGAGAATTGTTGGTGACTTTTCGCCTCAAAATTGACGAGGGCAGTTTTGACACCGCACTGGCTCAAGCCTGTGAGGAATTTGCCGAAAAAGGCAATTTTAAGGTGAATTTGGACAATCGTTTGATGAGCCTGAATCTTACCGCCAGTGAGCAAATTGACCTGCTACAAATCAGCCGTGAAGCCTTATCCAACATTAATCGCCATGCCCACGCCAGTCACGTGCATGTCAGCCTTACCCAAAACCAACAGGGCGAAGTCATCTTACGAGTTCAAGATGATGGGGTGGGACTAAACCCAGACTTTGACCACCGTCAACATCATGGGCTAAAAATCATGCAAGAACGTAGCCATAACCTTGGCGGTGATTTTCACATTGACAATGTATTACCGCATGGCACAGCCGTGGCGGTGAAATTTTTACCGACCTTATTTGAATAAAAATTAATGAGACAATACCCCCTCTAACTCCCCCTTCGCAGGGGGAGAACCGCTCCCTCCCCTGTTAAGGGGAGGGTTGGGGAGGGGTTAAATAACAAATTTTAATGATAGTTCATAGCTTGGAAAGAAGTCTAATAGCATTCCGAATAAATTTTATGAGGTAGGGGCGTATTGCATACGCCCAAATTGGTAATATCTGTAGATTGGGTCGAAGTTGATAATGTTGGGTTTCGCATACTCAACCCAACCTACATTCTATAAAAACATACAACAAAAGGAGTTTTAATGAGTCTAAAAATTTACACCGCTACTAGCCCTGCTCGCCTATTGTTGGTCGATGACCATCCCATGATTCGCCGAGGTTTGATTGATTTATTAAGCTTTGAAACCGATGTCAAAGTGGTTGCTGAAGCCAACAACGGACAAGAAGCCATTGATTATCTTAAAGACAATAGCGTGGATTTGATTGTCCTCGATAATAATATGCCTGTGATGAATGGACTGGAAACTCTCAAAAAAATCCGAGAACTAGAAATTGATGCCAAAGTGCTACTATTCACCGTATCTGACAGTGGCAAAGACGTACAAGAAGCCCTTGAGCAAGGTGTGGATGGCTATTTGCTTAAAGACATGGAACCCGAGGACATCATCAAAGATATTCGTAAAATCCTACGAGATGAGTTGGTCATCACCCCAAGCCTTGCTCCGATTCTTGCCCAAGCCATGCGAAAACCCACCAAACCCGAAAGCAACTACGACCTTACCGAGCGAGAGCTACAAGTCCTGCACATGATAGCTGAGGGCTTGAGTAACAAAATGATAGGTAATAAATTGGGCATTGCCGAATCCACCGTGAAGGTGCATGTCAAACACATTTTGGGCAAAGTCGGACTGCGTACTCGAGTTGAGGCGGCGGTGTGGGCGGTGAGTGAATTTAACCAAAAAGGCAATAATAAAGATTAACTCAAGATAAGAAATATTAGCATTTTCCATATAATCCCCCTAAATCCCCCTTTTAAAAAGGGGGACTTCCCCCTCCGTTTTAGTCTGATTTATGGAGGTATAGCCCCCTCTTTCGTAAAGAGGGGGTTGGGGGAGATTTAAATAATATTAATATCAATGGCTTATAATTCATCTAACCAAAACTTAGATTAATTAAACCGTCACCAACCCCAACAACCCCTCAATATCCACCAAACAAATCTGCTCATCACGCCGTTCAATCAAGCCTTTTTGTTGTAAGGCGTGTAAGGTACGGCTCAAGGTTTCTGGGCGTAGCCCCAATTGATTGGCAAGCTGTTTTTGGGTGGTGGGTAGCCGAAATGGCTGATGGGGGGCAAAGTGGGTCAATAAATAATAACTCACTTTGGCATGGGCATTTTGAAAGGTCAATAAATCACTGCTTAATAAATGCTGATATAGCCTGCGACTGACTTGACTGGCAAACCATGTCACCAATCCCCCTAGCTCAAACTGGGCAATACTGCGAAAATACTCATTAACAGGCAAGGTGGCGACCACGGTGGACTGTCCGCTGGGTTGGGTGGCTTTGGCGGTGAGTTGATGCAGATTGCCTCGATTGAGTAGCAATTGTAGCTGTTTTGAGGTCGGTTGTTTGGACACCGCATAATGTGAAGTCTGCGATTGCCACTGATTGGTGGTAGCGGTATCGTATTGCCAAAGCACGCTTTCATTGAGCAGACTGGGTTTATCATACAATTGAATCAAACATTCCTGTCCATTTGGCAGTTGCCGATGACAACTCACCATCCCTTCCAACAAAAAATACAAATGACTCACAGGGTCATGTTGCAAAAAAATGGTTTGGTTTTTGCGATAATGCGTCAGCCCCATTTTGCCCAATAACAACTGCCGAACCTGTTGCCCTTGCTCGCTATTCGGCAATAACGTCAGCAAGGGATGTTGGCTCAGTTGTTGTTGATATAAGGGGCGTTGCTTATCAATATCAGCGGACATGGGGCATCATTACGTTTTATAAGGACTCTCCATTATACGGCTTTCCACAGGCTTGCCGATTATGCAAAGGTAGCAACCGTACCGCCCTAACTACTACTTTTAGCCAGTCAGTTATGCCACCTTTGATACATGGGTAAAAGGGTTGGGGTTTGTTAAGATAACTTGTGTGTAATATAAAATTTTCGTGATTTATCAGTGTTAATAATAAATCAGTAAATTTTAATCCCCCCTTGCGGAATATATTCCTCACCTTTAAAAAAGGGGGACTTCCCCCTCCGTTTTAGTCTGATTTATGGAGGTATAGCCCCCTCTTTCGTAAAGAGGGGGTTGGGGGAGATTGAAACAATAGCCAATATTCTTTGAGTATATTCCCATGACCCAAACCGATTCCCTCGATGAGCTACTTGCCAATAACCAATTTTGGTCAGAATCTCTGACAGCTCGTGACCCTGACTATTTTCCTCGCCTTGCCAGTCAGCAACACCCAAAATACTTGTGGATTGGTTGCTCAGATAGCCGTGTCCCTGCCAATGAAGTGGTGGGCGTGATGCCAGGTGAGCTATTCGTGCATCGCAACGTAGCCAATATGGTGGTTGCCACCGACATGAATTTATTGTCCGTGGTGCAGTATGCGGTGGAAGTGCTAAAAGTCGAACATATCATCGTCTGTGGGCATTATGGCTGTGGTGGGGTCAAGGCGGCGTTGGGGCATCAAGAATATGGCTTGATTGATAATTGGCTTCGTGCCTTAAAAGGCATGCGATACCAATATGAAGACATGTTCCAAAACCTCACGCTTGAAGAAGAAGTCGATTTGTTATGTGAAATCAATGTCAAACGCCAAGTGACCAATGTTTGTCATACCACTATCGTGCAGAATGCGTGGCATCGAGGTCAAAAACTGGCGGTACATGGCTGGATTTATGGGCTGGAAGATGGGCTGATTAATGATTTAAAGGTGAGTATTTCAAGCCCTGCTCAACTGGCTGATGCGTTTGTGTATAATCATTAAACCTCATAAATAATACACCGTCTGTGTTAGTTGTTGAATTTCACTTTTATCATGGCTAACATACAGCATCGGAATATCAGTGGTGGTGATAAGTTGCTGAAAAAACGGCAAAATTTCTGCTTTATGCTCACTGTCTAACGCCGATAAAGGCTCATCAAATAGCAATAAATTCGGTGAATATAGCAAGGCTCGCCCTAATGCTACACGCTGTTTTTCACCACCTGATAATTTGGTCGGCATACGTTGGGTTAGGTGGTTTAATTTAAGCAAATCAATAATTGCTTGTGGCTCAAAATGCCTGTCTGTTTGATGAATATGGCGATAGCCAAACAACAAATTATCCATCACCGATTTATGCGGAAACAGTTGGGCATCTTGAAACACCAACCCCACTCGGCGTTTTTGCATACGCAAGTTGACTTTGGTATCCGCATCAAACCACGTTTGCCCATTGACCACAATTCGCCCCTTGCTAGGCGTATGAATCCCTGCAAGGGTGTGCAGAATACTGGTTTTGCCTGTGCCAGAAGCCCCAAACAGCCCCATTACTTGACTGTCCGACTGCAACGCCACCGCCAGCCGTTTTTTACCAAGGCTCACTTCAAATTGGCAATCAAAAATCATCGCATTAACCGCCTTGTTTGTCGTTTGTTATACCACTGCGAAAACCACAACGCCAAAAACGCCACCGCAATCGAAAATCCCATCAAGCGAAACACCGCCACATCACTATCAGGCTGTTGTAACAGGCTATACATGGCTAATGGCAAGGTGCGAGTTTCGCCCTCAATATTACCGACAAAGGTAATGGTCGCCCCAAATTCGCCCAAACTGCGACAAAATGCCAAAATTGCCCCAATACAAATCCCAGACCACGATAACGGTAATGTCACCTGCCAAAATGCCTGCCAACGGCTTGCTCCCAAGGTTTGAGCGACCAATTCAAGGCGTTTATCCACCAACTCAATCGCCAATCGTACGGACTGTACCATCAGCGGAAAGCCCATCACCGCCGAAGCCAACACCGCCCCTTTCCAATTAAAAGCAAACTCTAGCCCCAACGGAGCAAGATGGCGACCAATTACCCCTTGATTGCCGAACAACAGCAACAGCACATAACCGGGAATCACAGGCGGTAGCACCAAAGGCAAAAATACACAGGTTTCAAATAGCGACTTGCCCCAAAACTCCTTGCGAGCCAATAGCCAACCCACCGCAATCGCAGGGATTAAATTCAGCAATAGGCTGACGCTTGCCACTTTATACGACAATTTAATGACTTCTAGCTCATCAGGGTGCAAGGTAAACATGGCTTATCGCACCACAAAACCATATTGGCGGTAGATGGCTTGGGCTTGTGGGGTTTGTAAAAATTGATAATAACGCTGGGCTTCGGCAGTTTGTTTCACCAGTCCGATGGGATAGACGATGGGGCTATGGGTGCTTTGGGGAAATGTGCCTAGCACTTGGGTATTTTTGCTGATTTTGGCATCACTGGCATACACAATACCCAACTGACATTCGCCCCTATCGACAAAATTTAATGCCCCTCGCACATCTTCGGTTTCGACCAAACGTGGCTGTACCGTCCGCCACCAACCGAGATTTAACAACGACTGTTTGGCATAACGTCCCACAGGCACGCTGTCAGTATTGCCTGTACAGAGCTTACCTGTCAAGACACTGGCGATGCTAAATCCGCTATCCATCCGAATTGCTGATTTGATGGGGCGAGATTTTGGGGCAATTAACACCAACTCATTACCAAGTAAGTTACGAACATTTTTTGGTGAAATTCGACCTTTATTCACCAAATAAGTTAACCATCTGGTATCCGCTGACACAAACACATCCGCAGGGGCCCCTTGCTCGATTTGTTTGGCAAGCATGGCAGAGCCAGCATACGAAGTTTTGACACGGCTATGATATTGTTGTTCATATAATTGGTTAATAGCATTTAACGCATTGGTCATACTGGCGGCCGCATACACAGTCACATCCGCATGGGCGGTCATGGTGGTTGCCCCCATCACGAGTAGTGCGACAGACAAGTTTTTGGGCGTTTTCATATCTTAACCTTTTTATGTTAAAACACTTTTTGAATCACTGGATAGCATGGATTAGCAAAGCATTACCCACGGTACATTGCCTCAAAAAGTAGGCTTAACAAGTGTTTGATTGATTGAGTCAGCAAATTATAGCGGAAAGCCACCATTTCAGCTATCGCCTAAAAGGGGTAAGTCAGCATCTATTGGTATTTATATATATGACCGCACAAAACCCCAAAAAACTGCAAAAAACTTGCGAATTTTTACAAAATATTGACGTTATTGATGATTTTTTAACACAAAATGCAAAAAATTTTTGCTACAATAGCCACATTCAAGGGGAGTAACTTCTTACCTTATCCGTTTGTGATTTATCGTCATTCCATGTCTTGCACCTGTTGCAAACATCGGTAAATCAGCTCTTTTGAGTCATAAAATAATTAACTCAAATCAGTAAGCCAGACCTTGACTATACTTTATAAATACGGTTTTGCCAGTATTGATAAGGTTTGGTCAAGGTTTTTTGCTATCTAAAACACCACTTTTGCCCAATTCTTATCAAATGGTTCAGATTAAAGATTTGATTGAGTTGGAGTATCTTATGTTATTAGCCAGTGTATTATCCACAGGCGTGCTATCCGCTAGCGTGCCTGCTAAGACTGCGGTAGAAGCCGTTGCTATCGGTAGCCCCATGCTGTATGCGGTGTTTTTTGCGATTGTCGCTGTGTTGCTGTTGGTGGACTTTTTTACCTTTAAAACCCCCAAAGACGGTGCGTCCGTATCGATGAAGCAAGCAGGCATTTGGAGCGCGATTTGGGTGGGCGTGTCGGTGCTGTTTGGGGCAGGGCTGTGGTGGTATATCAGCCAAAACTTCGGCAGTGCGTTAGCCACCCAAAAAGTCGGTGAGTTTTTTACAGGTTATTTACTCGAAAAATCCCTTGCCATTGACAATGTGTTTGTGTGGCTGATGATTTTCTCTGCCTTTGCCATCACGCCTGCGTTACAACGCCGTATTCTATTGTACGGGGTGTTGGGGGCGATTATTTTGCGTACCATTATGATTTTTGCAGGGGCGTGGTTAGTTGCTGAATTTAGTTGGATTTTGTATGTTTTTGGGGCATTTTTACTGTATACAGGGGTAAAAATGTGGCAAAACCACGATGAACAAGAAGACCCCAAACAGTCTGGACTGTATAAATTTTTGCAAAAACGCCTAAAAGTCACCGATGAGATGAATGGCGAAAAATTCACTGTGGTCAAAAATGGCGTGAAATATTTTACCCCCTTGGCGGTGGTATTGATTTTGGTGGAGTTATCGGATGTGATTTTTGCGGTGGATTCGATTCCTGCGATTTTTGCGGTAACGACTGACCCCTTTATCGTGTTGACAGCGAATCTATTAGCGATTTTGGGCTTGCGTGCGATGTTCTTTTTATTGTCTGGATTGGCGGATAAGTTCCATTTATTGCCGTATGCGTTGAGCGTGATTTTGGTATTTATCGGTGCGAAGATGTTGTTATTAGACGTGTTTCATGTGCCGATGGCGGTTTCGCTGGGCTTTATCGCTACCGTGTTGGTGATGACAGCCGTGCTATCAATTAAATATCCAAACTTGGGTAAAGTAGAAAAATCGGTGAATGGATAAACTGGTATAAATAGGACTTACGCAAAAATGCCATGTGTAGGTTGGGTGGAAGCATGACACCCAACATAAACCATTCAAGTTGTTGGGTATCGCAAGCTCTACCCAACCTACGATTTGGAAATGCGTAAGTCCTAAAATTGATATAAATGTATAATCGGTTAAATTAGAAATAAAACAGTTCGGTAGGGGCGTATTGCATACGCCCAAATTCACGATAATTTAACAAGGTACGCATGATGCACGTTGCTATTTTAATATTAAAATCAAATAATTACCGTGAATTAAATTAAAAACCTTTCTTTGACATATTGGGCGTAAGCATTACGCCCCTACAAAACCTTTTTGGGTTTGATTAATTCTTCGTTTTTATCAAATACACACCTAATAACGCACTCACCACAATCGGTAATAGCACCATGATAAAGGGTGAAAATCCTGTGCTTAAACTCACAAATCCCACCAAATCTTGAATATAACTAAACACCAAACCAAATAACAACGCCATTACAATCCGATAGCCCAAACTTTGGCTACGTAACGAGCCAAATACAAACGAACACGCCACCAATACCAGCGATAGCACCGCAAATGGCGATAGGACTTTTTTCCAAAATGCCACTTCATGCTCCAAAGAACGGCGTTGTTCTTTAGCCAAAAACTGACGGTGTTGCCAAAGCTCGGTAATCGACATATCATCTGGGCTACGAGTCAATAAATAAATCGACTGTGGTTCGATGGGCAGTGCCACAGTGGGGCTGGCAAGGGCGGATTTTTGGGTCGTGCCATCGGCTTGGATTTGTAGGCGTTGGGCATCAATGAGTTGCCATTGTTGCCCTTGTTGGTAGCGACCTGTGTTGGCTTGGGTGATGGCAGTGACTTCACCTGTGTTTGACAAATCCCAAATTCGCACATTTTTTAGTTGCCCTGTGGCATCGGCATAGTCGATGGCGACAATTTGTTGGTTTTGTTTTTGCCAATAGCCACTAATAGAGCTGGATAATAGCGGATTGTCTTGTTTCAGTTGTCTTGCCAAATGGTTGGTGGTGGGGAGTACAAATTGGCTTAACAATAACCCCAAAATTACAAATAACATCGCAGGCTGTAATATCCAACCCACGATTTTAAAACGGCTTAAGCCAGAGGCTTGCATCACAGTCAGCTCGCTATGATTGGCAAGCATTCCCAGCCCAATCACCGCCCCCATTAACGCCCCAATCGGCATATAGTTTTGCAAGGCTTCTGGGGCAGAGTAGGCAATATACCGCAACGCATCAAGGTAGGTATATTGGTCGGACAAACCATCAAGTTCAGCTAAATACTCAAACACCAATTTGAGTAGCCACAGCCCAAGTACCGCACCAATGATGGCAAACAGGGCTTGTTTTTTGACATAACGTGCGATAATCATGGGTTACCTCCCATTTGTGCTGAACTGGGGCTGGTAAGTTTTTGCCTACGATAGCGTAAACGGTGGGCAATTCGCCCTTGCCAATTCATTATCAAACCCATGAGCATAAAGCCAACAATCAACCACGCATAACCCTCCACGCCAACACGTTTTTTGATAATGGCGGTCTTGAGTGAAATCAACGCAATGGCACAACTGGCAAAAATCAAAATAGACGGTAACAGGCGTAACCATCGCCCTTGACGAGGACGCACTTGAGCCAATGGGGTCGCCAATAACGTGGCAATCACAATCAGCCACGGCATACTCAAGCGATAGCCGACTTCGGCTTGTACTTCGGTTTTGCTGAGGTTATCCAATAGTTTATACGTGGGTTGGGTTTCAATATTGTCTTCACTGATGGTGTCCATTGGTGGTTTGGCAAGGCTGAGGCGATATTGGGCAAAGCTGGCTTGATTATGCACTTGGCTATCAGCACTGATTTCATAACGCCTACCTTGATACAAGTCGAGTTGGGTCATGGGGTCATCAGGGTGGGTCGCCACTTGCATGGCACGTTGGGCGGTGATGATGACTTGTTTGTTTAACGCATTGCCTGCCTCATCGTGGCGGTCTTGAATTACATACAGATTTTTGAGTTCTCGTTTATCTTTGTCAAAACTATCCACGTACAGATGATAATCGCCACTGCTAATAAAAGTTTGGGAGCGAATCAAATCCAAGGCACTGCCCAATGATTGACTTTGCCAAATTTTTTCACTTTTTGCCACGCCCCACGGTTTTGCCCATAGGCTAATCCCTGCTTCAAATACAAACAGCCCCAATATCAATGGCAATAATAAACGGGTCAATCGCCCTCGGCTCTGTCCGCTCGAAAATAGTACGCTCATCTCATGGTCAACATACATACGCCCTAGTACCAGCATCAATGCCACGAAAAATGACAATGGCAAAATCAGCTCCATAAAGGTCGGCAAATTATAGCCAATAATCGAAAACAATAGCCCAACGTCTAGCCGTCCTTCAGCAGCAATGCCAAAGTAACGTATCAAGCGACCCCCCAACATCAATATCATCAAAAAAAACAGCACAATCAACGTGTTGCTGAGTACCTGCTGGGTCATATAACGGCGTAATATCACACATTCACCTGTTTATTTATTTTTATTTAAGTACCGAAACAGAATTATCTTATAATATTCAATCTTGTAGCGTGGGGTAGCGAAGCGTAACCCACGGAAAATTCAGTATAATTTAAATTTGTTCAGTTACTTATTATTAAAAGCGATATAAATTTACTCATCACGAGTTTTAACATCTAGCAGTTCAATCTCAAAGGTCAAATCCGAGTTGGGTGGGATTTTGCCAACCGCTCGCTCACCGTACGCAAGATGGCTAGGTACAATGAGTTTGCGTTTGCCACCGATTTGCATGGGGGTGAGATTGGCAGGGTCTTCGACTTGGGTATCATAGCCGATGGCTTTGGCATACTCACCGCCTAATACGCCGATATCCCAACCTTTAATCACTCGCCCTGTGCCAATGACGGCTTCAAAGGGTTGTCCTCGATGGTGCGATGAGTCAAACACCGTACCATCTGCAAGGTAGCCTGTGTAATGGGCGGTAATCAATGCCCCACGTACAGCGGTTTTGCCTGTGCCTGTGGTAAGGTCTTCAAATTGTAGTTTATTCATAATTACCCCAATTTTTTGGTTAAATTTGGTTTGATGGTTTGCCATACTTCGGCACTCATACTATACATCATGGTATCTGAAATCATGCCATCTTTATTTAGGCGATTACCACGAATAGTGCCGTCTTTTTTTGCCCCCAATCGCTCAATCGCTTGCTGTGAGCGAGTGTTGAGGATATCAGTACGCCAACCAATGGTCTGATAGTGTAAAGTTTCAAAGGCGTATGTCAAAAGCATGAGTTTGCAGGCGGTGTTGACATGGCTACGCCAATGGCTTTGAGCGTACCATGTATAGCCAATTTCTAGGCGTTTGGGGGCAGGTAAAATATCGTGAAAACTGGTCGTGCCGATGGCTTTGCCACTTGCTTCATCAATCACTGCAAAGGCAACACGGTCGGACATACTGTGGGCTTTTAGAATGTAATCATGCACGCCCTCAACCGTGGGGGTACTGGTATAAGGCAATTCCCATAATTTACCATCTTGGCAAGCCATAATTAAATCTGCTTCATGCGTTAATGTCAAAAGCTCAAGTCGAATACCTGCCAACGATAAAGAAAAATCTGATGGTATCGATAAAGCCTTATGGCTCATATCAAAAGAAAGATTGCTTCCCATCATGCTCACCTCCCTACTTACCAAAAGCTTTGATAAAATCCGTCACTTGCTCACACACAATATCCCACAATTTTAATTGAGCATTGACACTGCCCCACGCATTATGTGGGGTGAAAATCACCCTTGGATGATGAGCAAGGCTCAATAATGGGTCATCATCCGTCATCGGTTCGTATTCAAACACATCACTGGCATAGCCCATAAGCTGACCGTCTTGCACCGCTTGTGCTACGGCAAAGCTTTCCACCACGCCACCTCGTGCCACATTTACCAGTAATGGTTTTTTCGCCATTTTTGATAGCGTATCGGTATTAATCAGATGTTGTGTATCATCAGTCAATGGACAATGTAGCGTGATGATATCTGATTTGGCTAATACTTCATCAAAGGCGGTGTAGTCGCTATTTCTTGGCAGTTTGCCTTGATGTTCGGCAATCAGCACATTCATGCCAAATACTTTGGCAATCTCAGCCACTCGCTTGCCAATCGTGCCATAGCCGATGATACCGAGTGTCTTGCCCTCAAGGTCAATCAAAGGCGTGTCCAATAGGCAAAAGCGTCCATCGGCTTGCCAGTTACCGCTTACCACTTGATTATGGTAATGGCGAACCGCTCGCATGGCAGAGAGTATCAGCATAAAGGTATGTTCTGGTACGCTTTTGACGGCATACCCTGCGACATTTTTTAGGGCGATACCTTGCCTCTCGCAAGCGTCTTTGTCCACGTTGTTCATGCCTGTGGCGGTGAGTTGAATCAGCTTGAGCTTGGGTAATTGCTCGATGATTTCGGCGGTTAATTCGACTTTGTTGGTGATGATAATATCGGCATCACGGCAACGCTCAATGATGGTGTTTGGGTCATTGGGCGTTTTTGGATAGACTTGGTAATCGGTAATACCCTGTGGCATGGGTAAATCCAAATCTGCGGAAAAGGTGGCTCTATCAAGAAAAACTGCTTTCATTATTCAACCGTGCTATTTTTAAATTGCTAGGATTTTTCAGCAAGTTCCACCTGCCAAAAATCTCTACGCTCACCAATCTTATTATCAATCGCTTGATACATCATCAAATCTTTCAATGATTTATAACCTTTATCATAACCACAAATACATTTTCCTAATTGTTCAAGTGAGTTATTGATAAAAATTACTTCATCATTATTATCATGGTCACTCAAGTAAATTTGCCCATCTGCCATATCAACAAAAATAACATTGCCAGAACCATCAGCACCTATGGGGAAGTGATGACTTTGCAAATTGCTATTTTGCTGAATTTGCATAATGTCAGATTGGTGATAATTCTTAAAGCCTAAATAAGGTGAAGCTTGGCGTGGTAAACCCTGCTCGACCAAAAATTTGATTGAATCTTTTGCTTGATAATCATCTTGAAACTGCGAATCATCCCAATAGATAAATTCGCTTAATTCTTCTTTTAGCTCTGCTAATTCATCGGGGATACTTGGCAATAATATCGCCAAGTATTCTTGTTGAAAATTAAACGTCATTTAGCTAACCGTCACTTTGGCATACGCTTTTTTCCCTGCTTGAATGACCACGGTTTGCCCTGCAGTGAGTGAAAACCCTGCATCAACCACTTCCCCATCCACTTTCACCGATTGATTTTTCAAAAAGTCCTTAGCTTGGGCAGAGTTTTTCACCAACCCTGCTTGGTTTAACACTTGGCTAATGAACATCGGCTCGCCATTGCTCTCTAGCGTCACTTCTGGCAAATCCACAGGCAACTCGCCATCCGCCAAGCGATTACCTGCCGATTTATGGGCGTTTTCGGCAGACTCTTTATCATGAAAACGCTCAATCAACTCTAACGCTAGGATACGCTTAATCTCTTGTGGATTGCGACCGTCCGCCATTTCTTTAAGTAAAATTTCGACTTCTTCCATCGGCTTAAAGCTCAATAACTCAAAGTAACGCTCAATTAAGCTATCAGGCATTGACAGGATTTTTTGGTACATTGAGCCTGCACTGTCGTAGATACCGATGTAGTTGCCGAGCGATTTTGACATTTTATTGACACCGTCCAAGCCCTCAAGAATCGGCACGGTGATACAGACTTGCGGTTCTTGGTCATAGCGAGATTGCAAGGTGCGACCCATCAGCAAGTTAAAGGTTTGGTCAGTACCGCCAAGCTCGACATCGGCTTTCATCGCCACCGAATCGTAACCTTGTACCAATGGGTATAAAAATTCGTGAATTGCAATCGGCGTTTGCGAGGCGTAGCGTTTTGAGAAGTCATCACGTTCTAGCATACGAGATACCGTAAGCTGACTTGCCAAGCCAATCATATCGCCTGCCGACATTTTGCCAAACCATTCTGAGTTAAACATCACTTGGGTTTTGGCAGGGTCAAGAATTTTAAATACTTGTTCTTTATAGGTTTTGGCGTTTTCGTCAATCGCTTCTTGGGTCAACGGTGGACGAGTGGTGTTTTTGCCTGTCGGGTCGCCAATGCGAGCGGTGTAGTCACCAATCAAAAATAATACTTCATGCCCCAAGTCTTGAAAATGCTTGAGTTTGTTGATAAGTACGGTATGCCCTAGATGTAAGTCAGGGGCGGTTGGGTCAAAACCTGCTTTGATACGCAAAGGGCGGTTTAGTTTAAGTTTTTTGAGTAAATCATCTTCTGAAATGATTTCGTGCGTGCCACGGCGAATCAGTTTAAGTTGCTCTTCGGGTGGTAAAAAGTTGGTTGTATCGCTCATAAAATATACCTTACATTATCAAAATTAAAATTTTTGTTATGTTATCACGTTGCTAGGATTTCGTCATGTGATTGGCGGTAGGTTTTATATTAATCTAATCGGTAACGTAGTAGGGGCGTAATGTTTACGCCCATTTTAAAGGAAGGAATTTGAGCGTATGCAATAATCTCCTACTGTTAAACATTTATGAAATATGAAGATTTCAACCAAAAAAATAGCCCCATCATACGATAGGGCTATTGGCTTTCGATTTACGTTAAAGAATTAACGAACACGGCAGTTTTTACCAATAAATTCGCTAGCTGGGTCTTGGATGTTCACAGCTTGACGGTAGTTTTTGCTCGTGATAACACCGCTGTATAGGCTGAAGTTGTTATCATCACCAAATACTGTACCAACTGCATCAGTACGGTATAGGTTGACTGGCATAAAGCGAGTTTTACCGTTTAAATACGCCTGTGCATAGGTTGGTAAGCCCTGACGGTTAAAGCCGTAAGTCACTTTGACTTTTGTACCGTTTGAGCAAGTGGCGTTAACCGTTTTTTTGCTAACAGCAGATTTCATGGCTTTTGCACCGTCTTCTTGTGGCATTTGACCTGCAAATGCAGTTGACGCTGATAGGGCAATGGCAACGGCTGGGATTAATTTGATAACTGAAGTTACGCACTTCAATAAAAACAAGGTATTATAAAAAAAAGCAAGTCACTAAGAGCCGACAAATGAATA
>NZ_JBLYZJ010000019.1:0-40843 GCF_048551375.1 Moraxella sp. TY6
GTTGGTGTTGGTGTTGGTGTTGGTGTTGGTGTTGGTGTTGGTGTTGGTGTTGGTGTTGGTGTTGGTGTTGGTGTTGGTGTTGGCGTTGGCGTTGGCGTTGGCGTTGGCGTTGGCGTTGGCGTTGGCGTTGGCGTTGGCGTTGGCGTTGGCGTTGGTGCGGTTAGTTGTAGGTGGACTTTGTTAGGGTCGCTGTAGTCGGCATAAAAGTCCACAAGTGGGCTGTTATCGGTTACCGATTTGAATTGACCAACGAGTTCTTTGGCTGTGATAATGTCTTTCCAAACATTATCGGGATTAATTTTGGCAACATCTTTGAACAAAGTAACATGAAAATCGCCTTGGCTAATATCTGCTTTACCATTAAAAATAAAGCGACCTTGTTCATTGTCAATACGGGCTGTCCCATCAGGGTTAAAGTCTACAAACACACCCAATCTGTCACCTGCTTTTAGAGTATAGTCATCATTGATGATAACTTTACTTTCAAGAGCGATGGTGTCGCCAGTCCACTGCATATTCTTGGCGGACATGATTAAATCACCTTCGCCATATTTGATAAAGCCCCCTTTCATATCATTAGGGAAATTGCTGTCATTTATCTGTCCGACATTGCCTGTTAAAACGGCGTTTGGGTCAAAAGTGACTTTTTCTTTATCACCAACAGATAAACTCAAGCCTTTAGTACCTAATTCAATTTTATTATCTTTAGTAAAGCCTTTAAAAAATTGGTCTTGTGTGTTCTCTACGTCTATGTCTATACCACTCAGAAACATATCTGATTGTTTTGCCGTAGGTGATTTTTCTATATTATCTTTAATTGCAAGCCAACCATCATTGCCATTGACGATACCTTTACCATTTTCACCCACGACTAAAGTACCAATTTCTAACGCACCTTCATTAAGATTTAGTGTTCCACTACCATCAGCTTCTTTACCTAAAGTCATCTTTCCAATGCTGGATGTTTGGTTGTACCATTTACCATCAGTTTCTTGTGTCCACGCATGATTTGAAGTATAAGTACCTGTACCATGATTACCCACAATTATTTGAGGGGTGTCGATATCCACTAAACTTTCTGTAGCGGTAATGTTGCCGACTGACCCTTGATTATTTCCCAAGATGATTGAATCAGCATAAATACCAGTAACAGTATTGGTAGGGTTTTGTGGTGCTGAGATATTGATATTACCCACACCTGTGGCAGTATCTCCAACCACTA
The DNA here is from genome assembly GCF_048551375.1 of Moraxella sp. TY6. NCBI lineage: Bacteria > Pseudomonadati > Pseudomonadota > Gammaproteobacteria > Moraxellales > Moraxellaceae > Moraxella > Moraxella sp. TY6. Next base: position 1,223 of record NZ_JBLYZJ010000019.1, read on the forward strand.
GGTTTTTTGTTCGGATTGATGAGCCTTGTGTGTCACTACCATTAAGGTTTAATGTACCTTTACCTGCAACACCAATACTTGTATTATCACTTTGTATATTGGCGTTAGTTAAATTATAAGTGCCTGTACTACCTGCATCATATCCTGCATTCATGGATTTTGTTTTAATGGTAGAATTGGTTAAATTAAGCGTGCCTTGGCTTTTATCCTGTTCGCCTACTGATACTACTTCATTCGTAGTAAAGGAGCTATTATTGGCATTAAATGTCCCATTACCAACCACACCAATCAGCAAATAATCGCTATTAAACGTACCTTTATCAGCGGTGACATTGGCTGTGCCATTTTCATTGGCGAGGGTAATATTTCGTGCTGTGACAGTGCTATCATTGATAGTGGCAACTGCATTACCTTTGTTTCCAATGGCTAATATATCAGACATGGTGATATTAGCTTTATTACTAAGGTTTAAAGTACCTGTTGAGCCTGTTTCTCTGCCTACAATCATCTGATTGCTAATAACTTGGGCATTATCAGTCACATTTAGAGTGCCATTTGAACGCTCACCTACAGTTACTACACCGCTTGATTTATCACCTTGTAGCATAGTCAATGTGGTATTTGTGCCAGATAAATTGAGCGTACCAACGTTATCATTGCCAATTGACAAAGTGTTGGTGATGGTCATTTTAGAAGCATTAGTGGCATTGACCGTACCTGTGGCATTTAGTCCAATGGCGGAATTATCTTTAGAAATAATATTCGCATTATCTAGGTCTACATTTGCCGTATAGTTTCCACCCACTATCAAACCTGTTGATTGTAGGGTTGCTTGATTACTTACTGTGGTTGTATTAACAGGGTAGGTATTTGTTCCGCCTATTTGAGCTTGACCATCAACAATGTTCACCACGGTATTGGGATTAGCAATGTCAATTTTGCCATCTAGCATGGTTGACCCAACATAATCATGGGTCTGACCATCATTAAAAGTAGCTGTCATGCCACTTGTGGAAATAAATAGTGTTGAAAAAACTGCGACTTTTAGTGATTTAGATTTCCCTTGACCTTTTGCCATCTCTGACACACACTGCCACACACCCAAAGAACGATTAAATACCACACGATACACTTGATTCATACATTTCCCTTATGCAACAACACCCAATAATTTGACCATTGTCATTCAAAATAATATTACAATTACTGGTAAACATAAGTGAAAAATAAATGAATTTTTAGAAAATCTTGCAAAAATTATCAAATATGACAGTAATATTACGCAATGTTATCAACAACAATCATTTTGTTATAGTCACTTTTTGTTATTTCTAAACAATCCCTTACCTCAAACCCTTTAGCCAAGGCGGTTTGAATTTCTTTTAATTTCACCGCTTTATCATCTCGATAAAATAGATTGTAGCTTTCAAACGGAATCATTTTGCCATTGCCATCTTTATCAAGGGTGGCGAAATGAATACAGGATTTTTTGAGGCTACGGATATCCAAGTTTTGAGCATCCATAAACTGCACCACCATCACACGGAATACATTGTCATAGCCAAGATGGGGGGCTTGAATTTTTGGCAGACAGCACAGCAACTCGGACAGGCAATTGGCTTGGCTTTCGGGGGAATGGTTGGTGGATAAGACTTTGATTAAATGCTGTTTGGCTTGATTCTGCACGGCAGGATTTTGCTCAAATAAAATGGTATTTTCCCCGCCCTGCATAATCACGTCAGGGGTTACATAGCGAGTGAGTGGCGTTATATTTCCCTCAACTTTTAACCCATAGCCCATTGCCAAGGTGTCGGGATTACACGGTACAGGCACGATGTCATCAAGGGTAAAAATGTCGGACTGCTCGGCGATTTTTCGGCGGATTTCAGAGATAGTAAGGCGTTTTTTGCTGTCGGTGAGTAGGCTTTCGTCCGCCACTCGCCCAGCTTCCGATAACGGCTGAAAGCTAATGCCACGCACACAGTTATAACCACTGGCAAACTCAATCAAGTCACCAAATTCATCATCGTTTAAGCCTTTTTTGATGGTGGCTACTAGGGTGGTGGATAGGTTGTGTTGGTCGAGATTGGCGAGTGCGTCCTCATGGATTTTGACAAGACTTGCCCCACGCAATACTTGAATGCGTTCATCTTTTAACGAATCGCATTGTAAATAAATCTCTAGCCCTTGCCCTTTGGTACTGTACGCGTATTCGGCAAGTTTGGCGACAAATTCAGTTTCTTTGGCAATGCGAATGCCGTTGGTATTTATCATCACATGGCGAATCGGTAGGGTTTTGATATAGTCCAAAATCTCAAAAAGCTGAGGGTGCAAGGTCGGTTCACCGCCAGACAGTTGTACCACATCAGGTTCGCCCTCGGATTTGACCACAGTGTCAAGCATGGCTTTGACGGTGTCGAGCGATTTGTGGCGATAGGGTAGGTGGGGGAGGCGAGTTTCTCGGCTCATGCCACTGTCGGCAAAGCATACGGGGCAGTCGAGGTTACAGACATCGGTGATTTCCACGATTGACAGGCAAGAGTGTTGCATATGGTCTGGGCAAAGTCCGCAGTCGTAGGGACAGCCGTACTGCATGGGAGTGGCGAAGTATTCGGGCATTTCTGGGGCTTTGACATACACTTCTCGGCATTTGCGGTAGTAGTCGGCATCGTCCATAATTAGCACCCGCTCTGTGCCGTGGGTGGGACACCATTTGTCCATATAGACGTGGTTGTCTTTGAAGATGATTTTGGCTTCGACTGGGTAAAGGCAGACGCTACAGACAGATGAGGTGGTGTCGTAAAAGTGGTAGGGGCGGTTTTTGCGTGACATAATCAAATTATCCAAAATTGGCGTGATTTAGCTGATTGAAGCGTTATTTTTTAGTGGGTGCTTTCCACATTTTTATCCATAATTGTTGATTGCGATAAATATTAAAGGTGGTTGCCGTGGATTTAACGTGATAATCCGTATTATCATCTTGATAGCCTACCATCACTTTTTGGTCGTAATCCGTTACTCGATAGTTTGCTTTTTTGCCATTGGGAAAATAAACAGTGACCGCATGACCCATTGTTGAACCCATGTATTCCACTAGCAGTTTACATTTTTTATCTAAATTTTTCTCTTTAAAAGAACAATTAAGTAGTAATGGTGAAGGATTTACTTCATCCATCAAGTTGTCGAATAAATTGGTTGGGTTTTTAGCGTATGAATTGCCAAATGGTAAAGATATTAAACTTGAGAATATGAGTATTTGAAAGAAATTGGGGTGAAGCTTCATAAGATACCCTTTATATTAAGTTACTATAATATGGTGTTGTTTTTACGGCTTATAAAATCATCATGCACACACCAAAGCCTACCATCAAAGTAAATAAACTTCCTAGGAAAAAACCTTGCCAAAAACCGCTTTTTGGTACAGATTCTGACTGGGTTAAAAGCGGTCTATCAACTTGGGGGCTAAGGTTTTGCTTGTTGTGATTTAAATCATTGGGTTGTGGCATAATGGATAATCCTTATAGACTCTTGATGTTGGATTAGTTACGCTTAAAAAATTTTCATTGCTGTTTCAACCTAGCCATATCTCTAATAACCAACGGCAAATATCCCACCAACACAATCACACACGCCCACTGAATCGCTGACCATCCAAAGAGATACGCATGAGGCACAGGCTTTAACCCATCCACCAACAACCGCCACAGCAGATACCCTGCAAACATCACCTTAAACCTCAAACCCGACACCGCTTGCCATTGTTTACCGTATGCTTTTACTAAGCCAAGCATCGCAACACACCACAGCATATCGTAAACTTGTGTTGGGTGGCGAATTACACCATCCCCAAAATCCACGCCCCACGGCAATCCAGTCGCCACGCCATAAGTGCCATCATGCAAGCCTGCCACAAAGCACCCAATCCGACCCACAATCAAACCCACACAAAACGGCACAACAAACAAATCCCCTGTCGAGTGCTTCACTCCCACGATTTTTTTGGCGATTTCTACCCCTGCCCATCCACCAATCAAACCACCGACAATGGTCTGTCCCAATGCCAGTGACATCACACCGTATTGTTGCCATGCTTGGGGGACTTCGAGGACGAATAGGATTTTATTAAAAATCCCTGCTCCCAAAATACAGCCGACAATCACCGCAAAATTACTGGGAGAAAAAAAGTCCCCTGCTTGTGGTGAAGTGGGTGAGTTGGCGATATGGCGTTTTTTAAGCAGTCGATAAAGCTGAACGCCTGTGAGTACGCCCGCCCATTCAAAGATAAAATGCACAATGTGGGCGGTGTGAGCATCAAGGGGGTGATAGGGAATGGTCATATTTAGTTCCAACTGCCACCACTTTGTAGGCTAAAAATCCCTACACAACTACCAAAGCCAATGACAAAAAATAGCAAGGATAATAAAAATAATTTTGCACTCAAGATAAAGTAATGGTGACGTTTGGTTGGCTCTTTTTGGCATAAAGCGACAATAAAGCTAATGGGAAAGCCAATAAAACAAACCGCACATAACACATAAAAACCAATGGTTAATACGACAAAAAAGTTACCTAGAAAATCATTCATGTGCATTGTTCTGTTCTCTTTAATTCAAACTAGCCAATTAATTTAATGCGATAAAGCATATACCAAGCCCAATTATTAGGCTTAATCCAATAAATATCACAGGCAAACTCCCCAAAATAATGCCTTTACGGATATAGTCATTGTTGGTTTTGACCACCCCAACAATCAGCATGATGATACCGCCCACCGCCACCACGCTTAAAATACCGAGTACACCTAGCCACAGATTGACAATATCCATCACTACCTCTTACTTTATCATTCATTCGGAAATAAAATCGAAAAGGTCATCCCCCCACCGACCATCAACAGCAAAAACGCCAATGGTAAAAACAAACAAGCAAAGCGTTTGGCTTTGATTTGAATGGCTTTTTCATGGCTGACCAATGCCAATAACAAGCAAATCATCCCACCGACCAAACTCAAAATCCCCAAGCCCAAACATAAAAATCCCACATAATTCATCGTATTTTACCCATTAACGCCTTGCCAAAAAATCCAATCCCATCAAATACACCACAACAATAGCAAACAATGCTTGATTTATCTACAGGGCTTTGACAAAAGACACTGGATGCCTGCCTTCGCAGGCATGACGAAGATATTTTTGATTACTCGTCAAGCTTGTAAATACAGGGGTCTAGCGTCTTTATTTATCAAAATAAATTTACAAATTTCGTAAGCCCTTTAAGCTTCTCATTGTGATACCCCACCATCTTGATTATAATGACCTTATCCCTACTCACAACAAGGAATGTTTTATGAGTAACGACCTCACCTACCTACGCCAACCGCCGTTTGATACCCTCACCGACAGCGAGCGACAGCACCTCAGCCAACATAGCCAAATCGTGTATCTTGACAGCCAACAGACCCTACCGACTGACTGGCAAGGCGACTTTTTTATCATCATCAAAGGGCAACTGCACCAGTTCCAAGGCGATGAATTGATTGCAGGGCTGAACATTGCCGATTGGTTTGACACCAAAGACCGAGATGGCAAGCACTTTCATTTTGTCACCCAACAGCAAAGCCTGTTATACCGTATCAATGGCAAGGTGTTGGGCGAGATTACCGAACAAAATCCTCAGCTAAAAAACGCCCTGTTTGCCGACTTATCCGCACGCCTTAGCCACCACCAAGCACGCCAAGCCCAGTCCGAAAGCCAACAATTGCTGTATCAGCCGATTGCCACGATGGGCAGTCATATCAAGCCACCGCATTTTGTCGAAGATACAGCGACTTTATACGAAGCCACGGTGGCGATGACCCAGCATGATGCCAAACATATTTTGGTCAAATCCACCATGCGAATTAGCGACAGCGAGCGAGATAAACTTATTGCTCAAGGCGTGGCAAAAGCCGATATTGCCGAGTTTATCCCTCGGATTGGGATGTTTACCCAAACCGATATTTGCCGAGCGATTGGCGAAAAAGCCGACTTTGCCACCACGCCTGTGCTGAAATATACCAATTTCAAATTACGCACCATTCACGCAGGGCAAGATGTCAGTGAAGCCTTGCTCACAATGCTTCACAGCCGTATTCACCGCTTGCCCATCATCGACCAGCAAGGCGAGATTGTGGGCGTGTTGGGTCAGACCGAATTGCTCAATTATCTCACCAACCATTCGCATTTAATCGTGGCTCGTATCGAGCAAGCCCAAACCCTTGAGGAAGTCACCCAAGCGGTTGATATGATTGGCAAATTTATCCGCCAACAACAGCAAAATGGCATCAAAACCCATGTCATCAGCCGAATGGTGCAAGGGCTAAATCTGCACGTTTTTGACCGTACTTGGCAGTTGCTAGTGCCGACCTTGACCTACCACAACACCTGTCTGCTGGTGATGGGGTCGGAAGGGCGAGGCGAGCAAATCATGCGGACTGACCAAGATAACGCCTTGATTATCCGCAATGGTTTTAAAGATGATAATTTGCTGAGTTATGCAGAGGCGTTTAACACCGCCCTTGCCGACATGGGCTATCCGCTGTGCGATGGCAATATTATGCTAAAAAATGAGCGTTGGCGAAAAACCGTGACCGCCTTTGAAAAGCAAATCAGTCAATGGCTTGCCAGTGGTAGCAGTGAGGATATGATGTGGTTTGCGACCTTGGTCGATGCTCATGTGGTGTGTGGTGATGCCAAGCTGTTTGAGCAACTGCGTCAGCATTGGCAAATTGCGTTAAAAAGTGCCACCAGTAGCAATTTTCTTAATCGTTTTGCTAAACCGATGTTGCAATTTGGCGATAGCGGTGGGTTTTGGCAAAAATTCACAGGCGGTCAAGACAATGACATTGACCTCAAAAAAGCAGGGATTTTCCCCATCGTGCATGGCGTGCGGACATTGGCGTTAGAACATGGCATTGAGGCGACCAACACACGCACACGGCTACAGCTTTTGGGCGAAAAAAATGCCATTGATAAAACCACCGCCCAAAATGTGGCGGAAGCGTTGGATTTTTTGATGGCAAAACGCCTTGAAGTGTCCTTGAATACGGCTGATAAATCCGCTCGTAAGGTCAATCCCAATCAGCTTTCGGCACTTGAAAAGGATTTGTTAAAAGAAAGCTTGGCGATTGTTAAAGACTTTAAAGGTTTTATCACCCATCATTATCGGTTGGATATTTTTTAGAGGCTGTTATGTTTAACAAAATCAGTGAATTTTTTAGCCAAAATAAAGTCGCACGGCAAAAACAAAGCCTATTGCAACCGCAATACGCCCACCTATTTGACACGCCACCAACCGATGAATGGGTCAGTCTTGACCTCGAAATGACAGGGCTAAACCCAAAAACTGACCATATCTTGAGCCTTGGGGCGGTCAAAATTGCCAAAACCGCCCACGGCGTAGAGATAGACACAGGTAATGCGTTGTCGTTGATTTGCCGTCCACCAGTGATGCCGAGTCGTGATAGCATTATCATTCATGGCTTGCGTCCGTCTGATGTGGAAAATGGCATTAGCTATGAGGCGATGTTACCGCAACTGTTGGATTTTATTGGCAATCGCCCTGTGGTGGGGTTTTGTGTGGATATGGATATGGCGTTTATCAATGCCATTACAAAGCCGTGGCTAGGGGTAAATTTACCCAATGCCATGCTGGATGTTAGTTTGCTTGAGCAACAACACCGCCAACAAGCCAACCGAAATCCTGATAATGTGGTGAAACGCAAGCACTTAAATGAGTTGATTGATGAATTTGCCATTCCTCGCTTGCCTACACACGACTCGCTCAATGATGCCATTATGGTGGCGATGGTGTTTGCTCATTTAAATTATTGATGGTGCAGTATGTTAAGTTTTAATCCCCCTCTTGCGGAATATATTCCTCACCTTTAAAAAAGGGGGACTTCCCCTCGTATCAGATTTGTGTATAGGGCAAAGCCCCCTCTTTTGTAAAGAGGGGGTTGGGGGAGATTCAAAGAAAATGGTGAACAAAACTTACACTACTGATTATTTCTTAGTTTGACCCTGCGGTGCTTGAGCATTTGGTTTGATACCTGCTTCTTCGGTCAGTTTCATTAGCATTTCACGAGCTTCCATCGCTGATTTTTGGGCTTTTTCCATGGATTTGGCAATTTCTGGGCTGTTTTCTGGGGTTGCTGTTGGTTTTTTGATAAGGGCGGATGTACCAGTACGGCTGTTATTGATGCTCTCGACCATTTTATCACGAGCTTGAGCGACACGAGGGTCATTGAATTTTAGCTTGGTTAAGGTGGCTTTTTGGTTGTCTAATTGAGCTACCACGTCCTTAAAGAATGAGGCTTGGTCAGCAGGGGTTTTGGCGTTTTGCATTTTTTTTGCCATTTTTTCTTGCTGGGCTATGGTGTCTTTATCCATCTGATTTAAGGTTTTAAATAAGGTGGTCAAATCCGCTTTTAGAGCAACGTTGCCTTCTGCTTTGGCAGGAGCGGTGGTTGCTGAGTTGGTAGGTAGCACGGCAGGAGCAACAACGGTCGGTGCAGACGCTGTTTCAGTGGTGACAGTCGTGGTCGTGCTACTGGCGATTACGGTCGGTGCAGAACTGGCAACTGAAGCAACCACAGGGGCAGATGCGACAGGCGTAGCAGAGGCTGGCGAAGCAGTAGAGGCAGGCTGAGTTGCTGTGGTGGTGTTGGCTTTATCATCGGCTTTTGAACAAGCGGTCAATGAAATTGCCAACGCAATGGCAGTAAGGGTGGCAAAGCGGTTTTGAGTTGCAGTCATAAAATTCTCATACGGTGAGTGAAACTATACACAATAAAATAGCGTTGTTTAAAAGTAATAAGTCAGTAGGGGCGTATGCCATACGCCCAAAATGCCAAAGTAGTTATCCTAACTTAATGTACTATATAAAGAACAAAAGGATAAAGAACAAAAGGGGTTGTGAAAACAGGATATCCATTTTAGCAAAATAAACCCATAAAAATTGCAAAGAAATGTAGAAAAATGCAACAGCGTTATGCTAAAGTTTTCCCTTTTTTTAATAAGTCATCGGTTGGGCAGAAAAAGGCGTTGGGGCATGAGTAACAGACTTCGATTAATCCATGTGAGTATTTATTTAGGCATGGTTGGGCTGTTGGGTTGTCAGACAGCATGGGCTGAGGTTTTGCCACCGATTATCGAGCAGAAAATCCTTGAAGCCAATTTGTCCAAAGACAGCGTCAGCATGGTGGTGCAACCCTTGGGAAAACAGGGCGAGCAAGGTGCATTCTTGCCCAAATTAATTGATTATCAAGCCGATATCCCTCGCACGCCTGCTTCTACACAAAAATTAATCCCTACCTTTATCGCCTTAGATAGCTTGGGTAAAGATTTTGTGTGGCAAACCAAATTGTATCAAGACGGTATGCTATGGCAAGGCACGTTGTATGGCGATGTGATTGTTCAAGGCAGTGGCGACCCCAAGCTAGACAGTGCCAAGGTTTATCAGCTATTAAGTATGGTCAAGTCGCATGGCATTGAGCGGATAACAGGGGATTTGATTATCAATAATCGCCAATTTCGTGGGGTGGATTTTGACATTAATGCCTTTGATGGTAGGGGATATCGCCCTTATAATGCCCAGCCCAATGCGTTATTAACCGATTTTGGCACATTAAAAGTTGAGCTAAATCCTGTGGCAAAGCCCACGGCAATTCCTGCAACAACTGCCTCTACAACACCAACTGCTAGCCCTGCTACCGAAGCCAATGAGCCATCTGTCATGCCAGAGGGTGAGGATGCTGGCACAGCGAATCAGCCCACGATTAAACCCAATGACATAGACCATTTTACGGTGACGGTCACACCAAAGCTTGCCAACTACAATGCCCCAACCGAGCTTGCCCTTAGTCAAGCCCCTTGCCAAGCTGGTGCGGATAAATGGATTGCTGAGGTTACGCCAACCCAGTTGCAGTTTAGTGAAATGCCTTCGGTGCATTGTGGGCGACAACAGCGATGGCTAAGTTTTCCCAATGGCGATAACATGGTCAAGGACATGATTACTGCCGATTGGCAACAGATTATGCCCCAGTTTACAGGCAAGATTCGCTTTGCTGATACCGCAGACCTGCCCCCTGCTAAGGTCAATATTCCAGAGGCAATGCCGTGGTATTTGCGTTGGTATCTGAAACTCACTGCCAAACCTACCGCCCCCAAACTCATTGGCTATGTGGCTTCCAATCCGTTGAGTGAGCAAATCAAAGACATCAACCAACATTCCAATAATGTGATGACCGAGCAGATTGCCTTGTCATTGCCCTTGTATATTGAAGGAAAAAAGGATATTGAGGGTAAAAAGTTGGCTAATCAAAATGCAGATAGTCAAAATTTAGACAGCCAATTAACCACGCCCAAAGGCGTAAGCGATTACCCCAAAACCTTTGCGGTGATGAATACATGGTGGCAACAGCATTTACCCAATGCCACCGCCCCTGTGATGAGCCGAGCGTCTGGGCTATGCCGAGATTGTCAAGTCAAGCCCAATAGTTTGTTGGCATTGCTAAATTTCGCTTATCGCTCACCAAATTTTGACACCTATCGTAATTCAATGGGCGTGGCAGGGGAGTCGGGCACGATTAAGGCACTTAAATGGCGACAACCCAATAACCCTGCCATTGGGCGGGCGTGGATAAAAACAGGCACGCTTGACAATGTGACCAGTATGGCAGGCTATATCCAAGGGCAGTCTGGGCAATGGTATGCGGTGGTGGGTATGATAAATGCTGATAATGTCAAAAATAATAGCCAAGCCAAAGCCGTGCTGGATGAAATGCTGGCGTGGACGGCGGTGAAATAGTTGATGAGGTCTTTGTCAGGTGCGTTCTACGCACCGTTTAAAATCAATATATTCAATGAGTGCGTATGACGCACCTTACGTTGATATATTTTTATGGTTTATCCTCAACCTTAAAATACCACGCAGTTTTTCTATCAAAACCAATTTCCAATAAACTGGCAGTGATTCGCCCTGTCAGTCCCCATACCGTTTCCCCATCGACCAAAAAACTCGGTGAAATCATCACTTGTTCGCCCAAATCATACGCATAATCCACCGTTGGTTGCTCAATCAAGGTCGCCAAATCCGCCCAAAATAGCCGTGCAATTTCGCCCACTTCTGGGACAAGTGTGACATTGGGCGGAATCAACCCAATGATGGGTTTGACAGGGCGACCGCTTTTGGCATGATGAATCGGCAACTCGCCCAAAATCTGTACTTGGCTTGGGTGAATGCCTGTTTCTTCAAAGGTTTCTCGTAGAGCGGTGGCTTGGTTGCTGTCGTCTGTGTCTTCTCGTCTGCCCCCTGCAAAGGATACTTCGCCTGCGTGTTCTCGCATTTCGGAGGCTCGTAGTGAGTAGAGCATTCTCGGCTCGGCTTCATCGGTGATGGCGACTAGCACGGCATACGGCTGTGGGCTAGGGTCGAATGGCAATGTCGCTATCCGCTCGGCAAGTTGGGTAAGTAGAGGGCTTTGAAATTTAGATTTTGTCATAAGATTTTTTGCAGTTAAAGTTTAGCTCATTATTTCACAGTCTTTTTCAACAATAGGTTGATTTGCTGTTTTGTTTACCATGTTTTCATCAAAATATACGCCTCAATCCTAGCATATTTCTAGCAAATTACCGTAAAAATTATGTCAAGCCAACCGCAAATCAGATTGACAAGCCATTTTTTAGCCGCTACACTGCCTATTAATAGTTTCATCTAGCAGAATTGAAATTCCACAAAATGAAACAAAATTAACCTAACGATATTCTTATATCACCGCATTTAATCATAGAACAAGGAGCGTCATATGAGCAACGAGGGTGTAGGGGCATTACAAAACATTCGAGTATTGGATTTAAGCCGTGTTTTGGCAGGGCCGTGGTGTGGACAGATTTTGGCGGATTTGGGGGCAGAGGTCATCAAAATCGAACGTCCGCAAGTCGGTGATGACACACGCCGTTGGGGGCCACCTTGGATGCTAGACAATACAGGCAATCCCACCCTTGAGGCCGCCTATTACCAAACCGCCAATCGCAATAAACATTCAGTCGCTGTGGATATTGCCACCGCAGAAGGGCAGGCGATTATTCATGAATTGGTCAAAACCAGCGATGTGTTAATCGAAAACTACAAAGCAGGCTCACTCAAAAAATACCAACTTGACTATGATACCCTAAAAGCCATTAACCCAAAATTGGTGTACTGCTCGATTACAGGGTTTGGGCAAACTGGCCCAAGAGCCTCAGAGCCGGGGTATGATTTTATCATTCAAGGCATGGGTGGCTTGATGTCAATCACAGGCGAAAAAGATGGTATCGCAGGTGGTGGCCCACAAAAAGTTGGGGTAGCTGTGACCGATGTGATGACAGGTTTATATGCCACCATTGCTATTCAGGCGGCGTTATTGCATCGTACCAACACAGGTCAAGGGCAATACATTGATATGGCATTGCTGGATGTGCAGATTGCCATGCTTGCCAATCAAGGCATGAATTACCTTGCTTCAGGTAATGTGCCACAACGCTATGGCAATGCTCACCCTAATATTGTGCCATATCAAGTATTTAGTGGCAGTGACCAAGATTTTATCATTGCCTGTGGTAATGACAGCCAGTTTACTGCCTTATGTCAAGCAGTGGGCTTGTCCGAATTGCCAACTGAGCCACGTTTTGCCACCAATGCCAACCGTGTCAAACATCGTGAGGAACTGGTGGGTATATTGACTCAGCATTTTGCCACCAATACCGCTTCACGTTGGGTTGAGCTGATTCATGCAGTAAAAGTGCCTGTGGGCTTGATTAATGATATCGCCCAAGCAGTTGCTGAGCCACAAGTGCAAGCTCGTGAAATGCTCGTGACTTTACCCCATCCACTGCAGGATAGCTTGACCTTGATTGGCTCACCCATCAAGCTGTCTGACACACCTGTGAGTTATCGTAAAGCTCCACCGATGCTCGGTGAGGACACAGACAGTGTTTTGTCAAGCATTTTGAGTCATGCTAAACTGGCGACCCTACGCCAACAGGGCGTGATTCAATAGGATATTCCCATGAGCCGTACCGTACAACATGACCCTTATTTTTCCGAACAAGCGGATGACTCACGCTATGTTACCGCTTTGGCACGTGGGTTAATGTTGTTATCCTGTTTTGACCGCCATACGCCGAGCTTGACCCATCAACAGCTATGCGAAAAAACAGGCTTGCCAAAAGCCACCGTATCACGGCTGATTTTTACCCTACTTGCGACAGGTTATCTGTCACAGGCGGATAAAAATAGCTACCAAGTCGGTATTCAAGCCCTAAAATTGGGTCATGTTGCCTCACGCTTGTATGATATCTCAAACTTGACAGCCGACAGCCTACAAGCCTTTGCCATCGCCCATCAAGTATCGGTGAATATCGCCACCTATGACAATGGCGTGATGCGATATGTGGCGTGTTATCGCAGTCCTGCAAGGGTATCAGTGAATTTGCAGGTCGGCTCAGAAGTGCCAATGGCAAGCACCGCCATTGGGCGTGCGTTTTTTGCCACCAGTGATGCCGACAGTCAAACCCAAATGCTTGCCATGCTAGCCCAACACCTATCGCCGATGGCATATAAGGGGGTCAGTGAACAACTCAACCAAGCCAAATTATTATACCAAACCCAACAATATGCCCTATCCGATGGTGAGTTTTTGCCTGAAATTTTGGCAGTGGCTGTCGGTATGCCTCAATCTTCCCAACCACCCCACGCCCTGCAATCCGCTCAGTCATTTCAGCCAAGCAATGCTCGACCGCATTACGCCATCAATGTCAGTGTTCCTCGTGTGTCGCCCCATCCCAATACCGCCCTGTCTGCGTCTGATAGCCAAGTCAATTGGCTGATTACCCAAGTCTTGCCTGCATTACGCCAACTGGCACAAGAGATTAGCCAACGTATCGCCATGATTTAATCAATATAATACTCAAGGATTTTTTCGTGATTTTGCAAAAAATCATTTACAACTCGTCAAGAGTCTGATTTAATGGTTTTATTATACGGAAATAATGTTTCATTCTGCGAAACAGTAGCGTGTAATTGAATGAATTTAGTTCAATGTAAAAAAGGATATCGCCATGTCAAAACCTAACTTTCAATGGGAAGACCCCCTACTACTTGACCAACAACTGACCGAAGAAGAGCGTCTGGTGTATCGTTCGGCAACGGATTTTTGCCAAAATGAATTGATGCCAAACATTATCCAAGCCAATCGTAACGAAGATTTTGACCGTAATATTATGCGTCAAATGGGCGAGCTTGGCTTATTGGGTGTGACCATTGATGGTTATGGCTGTGCAGGGCTATCAAGTGTGGCGTATGGCTTAATTGCTCGTGCCGTTGAGCGTGTGGATTCTGGTTACCGCTCTGCCATGAGTGTGCAATCAAGCTTGGTGATGCACCCAATTTGGGCGTATGGCACAGAAGAGCAAAAACAAAAATTCTTGCCAAAACTTGCCACAGGTGAATATGTGGGCTGTTTTGGTTTGACCGAGCCAAACGCAGGTTCTGACCCTGCTTCGATGGAAACTCGTGCCAAAAAAGTCGATGGTGGTTATCAGCTTAAAGGTGCAAAAATGTGGATTACCAATTCACCGATTGCCGATGTGTTTGTGGTATGGGCAAAAGATGATGAAGGTCAAATCCGTGGCTTCATCCTCGAAAAAGGGATGCAAGGACTGTCTGCCCCTAAAATCGAAGGTAAATTCTCATTGCGTGCCTCTATCACAGGCGAAATCGTGATGGATAACGTATTCGTGCCAGAAGAAAATGCCTTCCCAGATATCCGTGGACTTAAAGGACCTTTCGGCTGTCTAAACAAAGCACGCTACGGCATCGCATGGGGTGCAATGGGAGCGGCTGAGTTCTGTTGGCACGCAGCTCGTCAATACACCCTTGACCGCAAACAATTTGGTCGCCCATTAGCCAACACTCAACTAGTACAGCTAAAACTTGCCGATATGCAGACCGAAATCGCTCTAGGCTTACAAGCTGCCTTGCGTGTGGGACGTTTGATGGATGAAGACAAAGCCGCCCCAGAGATGATTTCCCTCATCAAACGCAACAACTGTGGCAAAGCTTTAGCCATCGCTCGTGTGGCTCGTGATATGCACGGTGGTAACGGTATTTCGGATGAATTCCATGTCATTCGCCATGTCATGAACCTTGAAGCTGTCAATACCTATGAAGGCACACATGACGTTCATGCCTTGATTTTGGGTCGAGCTCAAACTGGCTTACAAGCATTTTCTTAATGTAGTTTCTGATACCAAATCCAACGTTTTAATTTATAGGTTGTAGGGGCGTAATGCTTACGCCCTATTGAAGATTTTAGATGTTTGGCTGATGTCTTACTTTTAGCCTACAATATTGGATTTGATATTCATTGCAGATGTGGATTGAAACATTTAAGATAAGGACTATCACCATGAAAATGACCGACATTCCCTTTCAAGTCACCGACTGGACACAAGTCCCTGTCACCCAAAATCAAGGCGAAACAGGTACGTCAGAATGGCGTAGCTTGCAATTTGGCGATATCAATGTTCATTCGGTGGTGTATTCAGCAGGTTATCTGTCAGACCATTGGTGCAACAAAGGTCATATCTTGCTTTGTGTGGAAGGTGAGCTACATACCGAACTACAAGACGGACGTAAATTTGTATTGACCGCAGGCATGACTTACCAAGTCGCTGATGACACCGTGCCACACCGCTCATCAACTACCACAGGGGCGAAGTTATTTATTGTGGATTAATACCTCAGCAGTCAGTCCATCACATAATCAATCAGGGAGTTTGAATGATGTTAAATCTCAAAGATACCAGTCTTATCAAAGACACTGTGCTTATCAATAATCAATGGCGACCTGCAAACAGTGGCGACACCATCAATGTCACCAACCCATTTGATAATAGCTTTATTGGTACAATTCCGAGCCTCAGCCGTGAAGAAGTGGTGGAAGCTGTGGATTATGCCACCTCTGCTCAAGTCGAATGGGCAAAAATGACCCCCAAAAAACGTGGTGAACTACTGATGGCATGGGCAGATTTGATTGATGCCAACACCGATGACCTCGCCACCATTATGACTACCGAGCAAGGCAAGCCCTTGACCGAAGCACGTGGTGAAATCGCCTATGCCAACAGCTTTATCCGTTGGTTTGCCGAAGAAGGCAAGCGTGTGTATGGCGATGTGATGTCAGCCACCAACCCTGATTTGCGTTATGTCATTCTCAAACAACCCGTAGGCGTGTGTGCGGCGATTACACCGTGGAACTTTCCTGCTGCCATGATTACTCGTAAAGTTGCCCCAGCCTTAGCAGCGGGCTGTAGCATGATTGTCAAACCAGCGACCGAAACCCCACTGACAGCCCTTGCGATGGGTGAACTTGCCGTGCGTGCAGGTATTCCTGCAGGCGTGATTCAAATCGTCACAGGTAAATCTTCGGTGATTGGTGATGTATTGACCACGGATGAACGTATTCACAAACTATCCTTTACAGGGTCAACTGAAGTTGGACGTAAATTGATGGCTCAATGTGCCTCAACCGTCAAAAAACTGTCTATGGAGTTGGGTGGTAATGCTCCCTTTATCGTATTTGACGATGCTGACCTCGAAAAAGCCGCCACAGGCTTGATTATCTCAAAATACCGCAATGCAGGACAAACGTGCGTGTGTGCCAACCGTGTGTACGTCCAAGCTAGTGTCAAAGACCAATTTTTAGCCATTTTTAAGAAAAAAGTCGAAGCCCTAAAAATCGGTAATGGCTTAGAGCAAGGCGTTGAAATCGGGCCATTGATTAACCAAGATGCGATGGATAAAGTCCAAGCCTTGCTAGAAGATGCGGTCAGTAAAGGTGCGACTGTGGTCGCAGGCGGTAAAAAACATTCAGCCTCTGCTCTCAGCTTTGAACCGACTATTTTGACCGATATCAATAGTGATATGGATATCGCCACCCAAGAAATTTTTGGTCCAATCGCCCCTGTGTTCGTTTTTGAAACCGAAGAAGAAGTCATTCGCCATGCCAATGATACGATTTATGGATTGGCAGCCTATTTTTATTCGCAAAGCATGGCACGTTCATGGCGTGTGACCGAAGGGCTTGAATACGGCATGGTTGCCCAAAACACAGGGCTTTTATCAACCGAAGTCGCCCCTTTTGGTGGGGTCAAACAATCAGGCTTTGGACGTGAAGGCTCAAAATACGGTATTGAAGAATACGTCACCACCAAATATTGGTGTGCTGATATTACTTAATTATTATAAGACTTACGCAAAAATGCCATTTGTAGGTTGGGTGGAAGAATGACACCCAACATAAACCCTTCAAATTGTTGGGTATCGCAAGCTCTACCCAACCTACGATTTGGTTAAATGCGTAAGTCCTATATTAATCATATAGATTTTGTAGGGGCGTATTGCATACGCCCAAAATCGTAATGTAACACCAACCATCATTTATAAAAAAGGAGTTTGACATGAGTAATCTAACCAACGCAAGCCTATTAGAACGCCGTAAAAAAGTCTTACCCAATGGTTTAGGAGTCGCCTTTCCGATTTTTGCTGATAAAGCCAAAAATAGCGAAATTTGGGACGTAGAAGGCAAACGTTATATTGATTTTATCGGTGGTATCTCCGTCTTAAATACAGGGCATAGCCACCCAAAAATCGTAGCAGCCGTGAGCGAGCAATTACAACGTTTTTCACACACCTCAGCCCAAATCACCAACTACGAAAGCTACGTTGAGCTATGTGAAAAATTGTGCGAGAAAGCCCCAATCAGTGGCGACAAAAAAGCCTTCTTGCTCACCACTGGGGCAGAAGCGGTCGAAAACGCCATCAAAATCGCCCGTGCCAAAACAGGTCGTCCGGGGGTGATTGCGTTTGTTGGTGGCTGGCATGGTCGCACCCTGTTGGCAATGGGTTTGACAGGTAAAGTGATTCCGTATAAAAAATCGTTTGGTCCAATGCCTGCTTCTATTTTCCATGCCCCATTCCCAGCCCCTGAAAATCATATCAGTGAAGAAGAAGCCTTGCGTGGGCTTGAGATGATTTTTAAAGCCGATATCGACCCATCTGAAGTGGCAGCGATGATTGTTGAGCCAGTTCAAGGTGAGGGTGGTTTCCACCAATTAACCCCATCGTATGCCAAAAAATTACGTGAAATTTGTGATAAACATGGCATCGTATTGATTTTTGATGAAGTACAATCAGGTTTTGGGCGTACAGGAACGTTGTTTGCCACAGAGCAATTAGGCGTTGAGCCAGATTTGATGACCAGTGCCAAAAGCTTGGCAGGTGGTTTCCCCATTTCAGCATTAATTGGACGTGCTGATATCATGGATGCTCCACAACCAGGCGGTTTGGGCGGTACGTATGCAGGTAGCCCATTGGGTACAGTTGCTGCTTTACAAGTGATGCAAATCATTGAAGAAGAAGGCTTATTAGCACGTAGCCAAGCGATTGGTGAAAAAATTGCTTCTTTTTTAACAGATTTAAATAACCCTAAAATTTCATGCGTACGTCATAAAGGTGCGATGTTGGCATTTGATGTCGTGGATAGCGAAGGCAATCCAGACGTTGAAACCACCAATGCCCTTAAAGCCAAAGCATTTGAGCGAGGTTTATTATTAGCCTCTTGTGGTATGTACTTTAATACCATTCGTGTGATGGTACCCTTGACCGTTGAAGACAGTGTACTTGATGAAGCTTTGGCGATTATCAAAGAGGCACTTGCCTAATCTCGTTAGGGCTGACACAAAAATCTATTGGTAGGTTGGGTCGAAGTATAAGACCCAACACAAAGTATTGATAACGTTAGGGTTGATAGGATTAATCCAACCTACAAGCAATGATATTGCGTCAGTTCTAAAGCCATTATTCCAAGTTAGACTAAAAGGAGTTAGTCATGGCAATGAGTGAATCGTTGCAGTTAGGTGTCGATGACACCCAAGCAAAAAAAGCACAACTAAAAGGCGGTTTAAAATCTCGACACCTCACCATGATTTCGATTGCAGGGGTGATTGGGGCAGCGTTATTTATCGGTTCTGGTAAAGTCATCGCTAATGCAGGTCCTGCGGCTGTCCTTGCGTATTTGGCAGGCGGTATGCTGGTGGTCTTGGTCATGCGTATGCTAGGTGAGATGGCGGTGTCACAACCAGACACTGGCTCATTCTCGACCTATGCAGACCGTGCTATCGGACGTTGGGCAGGTTTTACCATTGGCTGGTTATATTGGTATTTTTGGGCGTTACTGATGGGGTGGGAAGCGTATGTCGCAGGCAAAATCCTTCACCTATGGTTTCCGATGATACCGATATGGGGCTATATGTTGATAGTGACCTTATCACTGATGGTCGTCAATCTGATGAATGTCAAAAACTATGGCGAATTTGAATTTTGGTTTGCCTTGGTAAAAGTCATTGCGATTGTCATATTCCTTATCATTGGTAGCTTGGCAATTATGAACCTATGGCCGTTGGGCAGTCTTGATGCACGAGGCTTTACCCATCTGACCAGTGAAGGCTTTATGCCGAATGGGCCGGGTGCGGTCGTGACAGCCTTATTAGGCGTGATGTTTGCCTTTATTGGGGCGGAAGTGGTGACGGTCGCTGCATCAGAATCCGAAAACCCAAGCCAAGAAATTGTCAAAACCACCAAATCAGTGGTGTGGCGGATTATCCTGTTTTACGTAGGCTCGATTTTTATTGCGGTTTGTCTTGTACCTTATAACAATCCGTTATTAAAAGACCCAACCTATGGGACTTATAGTGTGACTTTGGGTGCGTTGGGCATTCCCAATGCTCGTAATATTGTGAATTTTGTGGTATTAACCTCTGTATGTAGCTGTTTTAACTCAGCATTATACACTTGCTCTCGGATGCTGTTTTCATTGTCAAAACGTGGCGATGCCCATCGTATCATGCAAGTCACAGGCGAAAAAACAGGCACACCTTGGGTGAGCGTCTTGATTTCTAGCTTCTTTGCGTTTGTGGCGATTTATTTTACTGCCACTGAGAAAATGGATATCTATGACGTGTTGATGACAGCGACAGGGACAGTGGCTTTGTATGTGTATTTGGCAATTGCATTCTCACAATTATTTATGAGACGTAAACTGGAAGCGGAAAACAAACCCATCAGCTTTAAAATGTGGTTATTCCCTTGGTTGACGTATTTGGTTATCTTCGTGATTATTGCATCTATTATTGTGATGATTTTTGAAGGTTCACAACGCAATGAAGTCATCTATACCTCAATGTTGGCAGGGGTCATCGTCACCATGGGTATCATTGCCCAAAAATTCGGTATTGGTACAGGTGGACGTAAATCTGCTTAATTTTGACACGGTAACAAATAAGGCAATCCACGGATTGCCTTTTTTTATGGGAGTATCCAAATTCGCCAATCAATGTTAGTATAGGAATGAAATTGATAAAATAAGTACCGAAACAAAATTATCTTATAACATTCAATATCGTAGGGTGGGTTAGCGAAGCGTAACCCACGGAAAATTAGATTATAATTTCAATTTGTTTAGTTACTTAGTGATAATAAATAAGGATAATCCATGCCATTCTGCCTACAATGCGGACACCCAGCCGAACAAAAAATCCCCCCATTAGATAGCCGTCCCCGTTTGGTTTGCCCCAGTTGTGGCTATATTCACTACGAAAATCCCAAAGTCATCAACGGCTGTATCCTAATCCATGAGGATAAAGTGCTGTTATGTCGCCGAGCGATTGAGCCACGGCATGGCTATTGGACATTGCCTGCAGGGTTTATGGAGTTGGGTGAAACCATGCTGGCAGGGGGCAACCGTGAATGTGTCGAAGAAGCCGAAGCAACAGGCGAGGGGCTACAACTATATTGTTTGTATGATATCCCTGATATTGGGCAAATTCATGCCATGTTTATTGGGTCGCTCAAAGACGGTAAATTTGGGGTAGGGGAAGAAAGCTTAGAATGTGCGTTGTTTAGCGAAGATGATATGCCGTGGGAAGATTTGGCATTTCAAAATGTGATTGAAACCCTCAAACATTATTTCGCTGACCGCAAAGCAGGGCATCAATTGGGGGATTTTCCGATTCATCAACAAGTCATTATGAAAGATGTGCATTTAACGGAATAATTGTTAACAGTCAAAATGTAGGGGCGTAATGCTTACGCCCTTATGAATGTCCACACTTACCACACCCACCACAAGCAGTATTTTTGGTGGTTAAGCGTTTTTTGGCTTTTAGCAAAATATAAATCGTGGCAATCAGCACCATTATAATTACAATCAGTGTTTGTAATTGAGGATTCATTATTTTTGCCTTTAAATTCGTAAGGTGCGTTTTACGCACTATTTAATACTAAAAATAAATATCGTATTGTAGGGGCGTAAGGTTTATGCCCTTTTTGAGATGTTGATTATTGGGCGTATGCAATACGCCCCTACCATTTATTGTTAAGTTATTAACATCGCTGTCACCCGATAGGTGATAAAAGAGGCGATATAAGCTAACACAAACAAAAACGCCACAATACCAGTCGTGTACTTAGCAGAGTGGCTTTCACGCTTGATGGTCGCAATAGTCGCCAAGCACATCGGTGCATATATATACCACGCCAAAAATGCAAACGCTGTTGGCAAGCCCCAATTTTGATGAATAATATGTGACAAACCATCTGTCACCGCTTCCTCATCACCACCCACCGCATACACCGTCCCCAAGCCTGCGACCACCACTTCACGAGCCGCCATGCCGGGAATCATCGCAATACAGGTCTGCCAATCAAAGCCAATCGGTGCAAAAATCGGCTCAATCAACCGCCCCAATCGCCCTGCCATACTATAATCAATCGCAGGAGCAGTGGCATTGATAGGGGCTTTGGGAAACGTCACCAATACCCACAAAATCACCGATAACGCAAAAATCACCGTCCCTGCACGCACCAAAAACGCCTTAACTTTATCCCACAAACTCACCGCAATATGACGCACATTGGGCAAGCGATAGGTTGGCAATTCCATCATTAAGGCGGTCAAACCTTGCTGACCTTGCACTTTAGCAAGATATTTCAGCAATAATGCCACCAAACTTGCCGAAATAATCCCTGCCAAATACAGCCCAAATAACGTCAAACCCTGCAAATTAAACCATCTCAACACAGGCGTATTTGGAATTACCGCCCCAATCACCAACGCATAAATGGGCAGGCGAGCCGAGCAAGTCAACATTGGTGCAAGTGCCATCGTCACAAGGCGTTCACGAGCATTGGGAATGGTACGAGTTGCCATTACCGCAGGCACGGCACAAGCAAAGCTTGATAATAACGGAATAAAGGCACGCCCCGACAGACCTGTTTTTGCCAATAAATTATCCAGTAAAAACGCCGCCCGAGGCAAATAGCCAGAATCTTCTAGCACCAAGATAAACAAAAACAAAATCGCAATCTGAGGCACAAACACCAATACCCCACCGACCCCAGCGAGGACACCATCAACCAGCAAACTTTGTAACAGCCCTTCACCTAAAGTCGCTGTAAGCCACGCCCCAAGACTGCCAACCGCCCCCTCAATCGCATCCATCAGCGGACTTGCCCACGCATACACCGCTTGAAACATCACAAACAGCACCGCCAGTAAAATCATCATCCCCCAAACAGGGTGCAACAACACGCCGTCAACACGCTCATGCCAATGAGGTAACTCGCCTTTTTCATGCACGGCTTGGGCGATAATCGCATCAACCTCGGCATATAATTCAGAGGCATCGAGATTATCAATGGTATCGGCAATTTGGTGAAAATGTTGGCTATCGGTCAGACGGACAGGGGGATTGGCAGTATGATGGGTGATAAAATCTTGTAGCAGTTGGTGCAGTTTTGCCGAGCCTTCACGCTTGATGGCAACGGTTTTGACCACAGGCACGCCAAGGGCTTGGGATAAAGCGGTTTCGTCAATCACCACACCACGAGCATTTGCCACATCGGATAAATTTAACGCCACCAACATCGGCAAGCCCAACTGCTTGAGTTCCAATAACATTCGCAAACTCAAGCGTAAATTGGTCGCATCCGCCACTGCAATAATGCCATCGAGCGGTGCTTCGCCTGCCTGTTGTCCCAGTAGCACCTCACGAGTGACCTGCTCATCTGGGCTAGTCGTCCGCAAACTATACGTACCGGGTAAATCCAAAATCGTCATGCTAGGGTCACCTAGCCACTGGGCGAATTTTTTATCCACCGTCACACCAGAGTAATTGGCGACTTTGGCTTTCGCCCCTGTCAACGCATTAAAGGTGGCGGTTTTGCCACAGTTTGGCGAGCCTACTAAGGCTAATGTAATTGCCATATCATACCCAAAGTCATACTTGGTAATTCAATGATAAATAAGGCTTTAATAAAAGGGCGTATTCAATACGCCCCTACAAAGCCAATGTTATTGTGATATCAAGTCACGAAAAGTCAAATCATAAAAAATCACACCAATCGGCATTGAATTTTTGCTAATTCTTCTTTACGCAAGCTAAATTGTGAGCCACCTGCCAACTGCACGGCAAATGGTGGACGACCGAACAGCCCTTTTGCTACCACTTTTATGGCAGTATTGGGTAAAAATCCTAAATCAAACAAGCGTTTACTCACCATCGCATCATCCGCACCAAAAGCAGGGTTGGTGGTGATGGCATCAATATAAACAATTTGATGGCGTGGCAAACTCAACAAATCACGAACATTAGTACACTCTTGGGGTGTCATGGATGGGGGCGTGGCTGATGAATGGATATTGATTGGGCTAAAACGAAGCGAAGAATCACCAAAATCTGCATCTAAGGGTATGCTGGTCATACGATGTTTCTCATAATGAATAAAGGAATGATAATGAAAATGAGAGATATTGTCTTTTAATAATAAATATTATTATACTTTTGCTTGTTAAAAGCAAGGTGTTTTGGCTATTAAATTCTGTTAAAGGTATCCGAATGTTTTGTGATAAAACTACTTGCCTTAAGCTTATTAACAGGTGGGTCTTTATTACTTTTTGAGACTTTCGCCAATGGTAGTAGTGTGCTAAGGTTTCTGATGATAGTATTTAAGTTTATTGATTATTATGTTGCATCTATATTAAATCGATAGAAAAATCCAATCATAATCAGCAGACTGGTAGACATTTACTATTTAAATAGGGTATGCTAATCATCACATGAATTGTAGGATAAACCACAATTGATATGTGATTAGGTAGTATTGGGCAAAAGACAATAAGGGCGATCGAATGGTATTACGAGGTGAGCATATAGCTACGATGGCTAGTCTATTGTTTGTTGCAGGATGTAATGATGGGTCATCATATACAACCAAAGATACAGCACCTGTTGATATGGAACAAAAAACCAATCTAATTACTCCTGTGTATCATGTGGCGATTGATGCGGATTTTCCACCTTATAGCTTTGTTGATGACAGCAAAAAACAAGTGGGTTTTGACATTGATTTAATTGAGCAAATTGCACAGCAGGAAGGTTTCAAGGTTAAAATTCAACCGATTGCTTGGGATAGTTTGGTCAAAACCTTACCATCAGGTACGCATGATATCGTACTGGGTGGCATTGCGTTAAGCGACATTGAAGATATTCAACTTCAACAAAAGTACCTTATTAGCATTCCTTATAATTATGGCAAAGATACCATCGTGGTCAAAAAAACCGTAAATAATATCCATACCATAAATGATTTAAGTGGTAAAAAAGTGGTGGTAGGTAAAGACAGTATTTATGCCAAAGAACTGAAAAATTTACTTCAGCCCAATACTCAGCTAATCGAAGTGCCATCAGATATCGACCTTCTCAAAACGGTCGCCACAGGTCAAGCCGATGCAGGGGTCGGTAGTCGTAATACATTGCGATATTACCTAAATCAAAACCCCAATTATCCACTGACCTTGACAGGTAATGGCTCATATTTTGACAGCCCATTTCCATTAGTGATACTAATCAAAAACGACAATCCCAAATTGACCAATCAAATCAATAAAGGTATTAAAACCTTGATTCAAAATGGTAAATATACCCAAATGTACCAAAAATGGTTTGGGGTTGAGCCAGATATTATGCCAGCAAAATAACTTGCCCAAACCCACCACTGTTTTACTAATAACCGTATGAAACCCATTACCACCCCAAAAATCGCCCTTATTCTTATCAATCTTGGTACGCCAGATACCCCAACTGTGCCTGCGGTGCGGACGTACCTCAAACAGTTTTTATCCGATACACGGGTCATCGAAATCCCTAAGCTTGTTTGGCAAATCATTCTTAATTTATTCGTGCTAACCACTCGCCCCAAACGAGTCGCCCATGCGTATGCAAGTGTGTGGGATGGTGATTCTCCCCTGCGAAAAATCACCTTTCAACAAGCCGAATTACTTGAGCAACGCCTAACCCAACATAAATTTCCCTGTGATGTCAGTGTGCATGTCGGTATGACCTATGGCAAGCCTGCTTTGTCCGATATGTTAACCCAATTGACGGCGGATAAAGTCGAGCATATCGTGATGTTGCCCCTATATCCACAATACTCTGCCACCACCACAGGGGCGGTGTTTGACGTATTGGCGAGATGGGGAATGGGGCAACGCAATTTGCCAAGTGTCAGTTTTATCAAGGATTATTTTGCTCATCCGCTCTACATTGGGGCGTTGGCGGATAGTATCAGACGCTTTCAAGCCACGCATGGTAAACCGCAAAAACTGCTGTTTAGTTTTCATGGTATCCCCAAGCCATACGAGGACAAAGGCGACCCGTATGCTAGACGCTGTCGCTGTACCGCAGGGCAAGTGGCACAAGCATTGGGGTTAAAGCGAGAGGAATGGGAATGTAGCTTTCAGTCACGCTTTGGCAAGCAAGAATGGGTCAAGCCTTATACCAGCCAAACCCTTGAAGAGTGGGGTAAACAGGGCGTTGGGTCAGTGCAAGTGGTTAGCCCATCATTTTCGGCAGATTGTCTTGAAACGCTTGAGGAATTGGCGGTGGAAAATCGAGATGTTTTCTTACAGGCAGGTGGAAAAAGCTATGATTATATCCCTGCATTAAACAGCGATGAGGGGCATATTGATTTGTTAGAAACTTTGGCATTGCCCCACCTCAAAGCGTGGCAAGACAATTTATTGGGGTATTATTAATTTTTGATAAATTGTGTTTAAAAAACTATAAACGGTAGGGGCGTATTGAATACGCCCTATTTTTTGGTCGTTGATGGCTTGTGAATGCAATCAAAAATTAAACTTTGCAATTTTGGGCGTATGCAATACGTCCCTACAAGACTGTTTTATTTCTAGTTTAGACAACGATAAAAATCAATGCCGATAGCTTTCTTCCACCGCTTCAGGGTCGGCGATGTCTTGAATGGTGGGATAATGTTGTTCATTAAAGCTATCTTCCACCAATACCTCATCAATCCGAGCCTCATCCATATCTTGTGGGTGGGTCAGCGTCAGCCCACTTTCTTCCGTGCCAATATGCAGGCTAGATAAAAACTCATCATCAAGCTCTACTTCAAAATTGTCTGGGTCAATATCGGTAAGATGTTGTAGGATTTTGGCGGTATTTTTCATCAGATTTTCCCTATTGTTGTATTGTTTTGAGGAATTTTTTACTATCATAACAAAGCCTTGGCTTGGCTACCACGGTTATTTTTGTTAATAATTCAACGAATTGTGGTAATTGTGTTGCTTATCTAAACTTTGCAAAATGGCTTGGTATTGGGTGGATGTTTGTTTTGATTTTTAAGATAAAAGATTGGATAATGGGGAAAATACGTCATAACGGCATAATATATTGAGTTAAATCAAAAACAAGACTTTAAAATTTTGGGCGTATGTAATACCCCCCTACAAAACTGTCTTATTTTTAGTTTAAACGACCATACCATTAAGGAAAAATTATGTTTAAAAATCTTGCTTCAGACGCTTTTGGGTTAAGTGATATTGGTAAAATCATTCCGCCAAGCCAATTTAACCAAACTGACATTGATGACTATATTTTTCACGAAGACAATGAACGCATCTACTTTGTCATCAAGTCCAAAATGGACGAATATTGCTTTACCAATACCGCTTTTATTCACCTTGATGGGCAGTCGGCAACCAGTAAAAGACGCCTACTTAAACGCTATCCATACCGCTATTATCAGCCCAGCAATATTATGATTGAAACCGCAGGCACGATGGACATGGATGCCGAGCTGAAATTTAGCTTGGGCGGTATGGCATTTTCGATTGATATTGACAAAAACCAAATCGAACAAATCCGTGATATTTACAAAGCCTTGACCGCCATTAGTGAGCAATGCAAAGTTATCGCCCATAAAGAAGCGGTATTAGAGCGTTCATTTAGCACAGTAACGAATATGTTTAGTTTGCGTGAGTTGTCCGAAAATGTGGTGCTAAACTTGCCTGATGTGGTCAATCAGACGGTGGCACAGGTGGAAACGGCGTATGGCGAGCGGTTGAATGCGATTCGTCAGTATGACTTTTCGGCAATTTTTGAGCATTATTTGCGTCAGTAATGATGGGTAAATTGATACGGATATTGGCAAAATTTGTAGGGGCGTAATACTTACGCCCTTGTGTTAAAGTGATGAATTTGGCTGATGCAATAAGCCTCTACATAAAAAATCTTTGAAATGTGTGACCACAACAACATATTAAATAGCCTATTATCAACGTATGCCAACGCCAATATCAAACTTATCATTGAACCCAAAAAAGTCAAAAACATCAACTTTCGACTCAAACCTTTAGATAATGATGCCCCATTTACCACATTAATGACGGTGTCATATCCTGTCCAATTGCCAAAACAAGCCCTAATCCAATCACTGCAAAACCGCCTAGCGTGGGCAATCGACTTTCAGCAAAAACAACATAAACGCCAAAAATTTAAACCCAAAAAATCCACCTACTTCAACGATATTCAAGACTTGCAAAATCTAACTCTTGATAGTGACATTTATTTTGAAGGGGAGAAAATAACGGTTCAAGCGTTGTTTTCCCTATATTTCAAACACAGCACAGACTTTAGTACAACTGACATTCCAAGAACGCTGGTGAGTATCTTTAAGTTTTGGCTCGTGAAATTTATTGAAATTCGGCAACTGTATTGGGAGCATAAAGTCGGAAAATCCGCCACCAAAATCACCCCTTACACCATGAAAACTCGCTGGGGCAGTTGTAGCACGAATGCCCGCACCATTCGGTTAAGTATATGGCTTGCCCAGTTTGAGTTGAGATGTACGGATTATGTGTTGGTGCATGAGCTATGCCATTTGCATGAAGCCAATCATTCGGCAAAGTTTTGGGGGCATGTTGAGCGAGTGATGCCAGATTATCAAGTTTGGCATCAGCGTCTAAAAGTCAATCACCTTGATGATGATAGCCACCAATCGCTATGATAGCGATATCACCAAACTTAATTTGATTATAAATAATCTTTGTCAGCCATCAAAAAAAGGCATACAATAAGACAATCGGTATCTTGAGGGTATTCAATGGTAAATTTGTTATCAATTATGACAATAATATGACCAAGTTGCCGATAGGCGTGTTTTTCAACGCCCTAAAACTAATATCAACTATAACAGCAAAAATCTTGAGGACATTATGAAAATCTCTAAATATAGCATGATACTACCTTTGATGATGGCAACATCAGCATTCGCTTTGCCAAATCTTAATATTTATGCCACAGGCGGTACGATTGCAGGGACATCAGCCAGCAATACCGATACCACTCGCTATAGTGTGGCTAAATTAAACGTAGATAAACTGATTGAAGGCGTGCCAGAACTCAAAACCATTGCTAATGTCAAAGGCTACCAAGTCGCTAGCGTGGACAGCAATGATATGAGCAACGAGATTTTGCTAAAACTTGCCAAGCAATTAAACAGCGACCTTGCAGGCGACACCGCAGGGGCAGTCATCACCCATGGTACGGATACCCTTGAAGAAACTGCATTTTTCTTGTCGTTGACCACCAAACCGACCAAGCCAATCGTTCTCGTTGGTTCAATGCGTCCATCAACTTCTTTGAGTGCTGATGGCTATATGAATTTGCTTCAATCAGCGAGCGTAGCCACCCATGCCGATGCCAAAAACCGTGGCGTGATGGTAGTGATGAATGACCGTATCGGCTCTGGCTACTATATCACCAAAACCAATGCCAATACCCCAGACACCTTTAAATCAGTGGAAGCAGGTGGTTATGGGCAAATGATTGGCTTGACCCCAAAATTCTATTATGCCCCTCAAGTTATCACCAACAAATCGTCATTTGACGTAAGCAAATTTGACAGCTTGCCAAAGGTCGAAATTATTTATGGCTACCAAAGCACTGATACCTCACAGCTAGATTCAGCGATTGCCAATGGAGCAAAAGGGGTGGTGATTGCAGGGACTGGGGCAGGTAGCTTGTCTGTACCGATGATTGCTCGTGTTAAAGAGTTGACTGCTAAAGGTTTTCCTATCGTGCGTTCGACTCGTGTTGAGAATGGCTATGTCGATGTACCAGAAGATGAAGGCATTAGCAGTGGCTTTTTAAACCCACAAAAATCTCGTGTATTATTGACTTTGGCATTGGTAAATAAAGACGGTTTACCAACGATTCGCCAACGTTTTAAATAAACCATATTTTCACCATTATTGTCATACTATCAGGCATAAAAAAGCCATATCGTTGTGATATGGCTTTTTTAATTCTGTTAAAATGTGACAAATTTGATGATAAAAGCAGATAATTATGACCATCCACTACCAATTCAATTTCGCCCGTTTCCGTGAACACCTTGTTGATGTCACGCTCACTTTTACTGCACATGAAGCCAATCCCACCCTTTGGCTACCTGCATGGATAGCAGGCAGTTATATGATTCGTGAGTTTAGCAAGCATATCACCGCCGTGTCTGCGACCATTGATAATCAAACCCAACGCCTAAACAAACTCGATAAAAACCATTGGCAAATCACCGCCCAACAAGGCAACTACATTACCGTACATTACGAAGTTTACGCCTATGATTTATCGGTGCGAGGGGCGTATGTCGATGAAACTCGGCTGTATGGTAATTTCACCTCACTGGCGTTAGCCGTGCAAGGGCAAGAGCATCAGCCCATTCAAGCTGAATTGTTATGTCCGCAAGACTTTATTGACGTGAATGGTGTGGAAGTCAGCCTTGCCACCGCTTTAGCGGATAAAATGCACCAACAACGCACCCAAACCATCTACCAACTTCAAGCCGATAATTACGAACAACTGACCGATAGCCCATTTGAAATTGCCGAGCAGGACGAGTTCTGGTTTGAAATTATTAATAAGGATGACAAACCGATTCCCCACCGTTTTGTCATTTCAGGGGTGCAACAAAGCGACCTTGAACGCCTAGAAAGCGATTTAAGCCGTATTTGCCAAAGCTATGTCGATTGGCTAGGCGACACACCGTTTGACGATTATCTATTTATGACGATGGCGACTGCCAATGATTACGGTGGGCTTGAGCATTTGGAAAGCACCAGTCTGATTACCCCTCGTGATGATTTGCCGAGTTTTTATGAAGCCGATGAGCCGAGCGACAATTATCAACGCTTTTTGGGCTTATGTAGCCACGAATATTTTCATACGTGGTGGGTCAAAACCGTCCGCCCTGCGGTGTTTTTAAACCCCAATTTGAGCACCGAGGGTTACACCAATTTGCTGTGGGTATTTGAAGGTTTTACCAGTTATGTCGATGATTTTATGTTGCAACAAAGTGGCGTGATTTCGCAAAAAAGCTACTTAAAGTTATTAGCCGAACAAATTAATCGCTATCATCAAACCCACGGCAGAGCCTTGCAAAGTGTGGCGGAGTCGAGCTTTGATGCGTGGATTAAGCTATATCGAAGCGATGAAAACACGCCAAACGCAGGCATTAGCTACTACAATAAAGGGGCGTTGGTGGCGTTGTGCCTTGATTTGACCTTGATGCAACAGGGCAAACGCATTTTTGACGTGATAAAAGCCTTTTATGGCAAGGCAAAATTAGAAACGAATCAACGCTTTGGTATGACCGATGCCAATTTGGATGCGATGATGAGTGAATTTTTACCCAAACAGGTTTGGCAAGATTTCCGAGCCAATTACGTTGAGGGTACGACCGAATTGCCATTAGCCGAGTTGCTGACCGAGCAGGGTGTTCATATCGAAAAAACCGATGACACGAGCCTAATATGGGGGCTAAAAGTGGTGAGCGACCCTAGCGGGCTAAAAGTGCAACGGGTGGTAAGGGGCAGTCAAGGAAGTGGTGCAGGGATTTCTGCCAATGATGTGATTGTGGCGATTGACGGCATTAAAGCCACCGAAAAATGGCTAAAATCTACCGCTAAAACCCAAGCCATCAGCGAGGATACGGTAGTTTGTCACATTTTCCGCCGTGATGAATTGCTAGTGCTGGAAGTTGAGCCTGTTGATGAGGGTAGTGTGGTAAATGGTGAAAAATGGGTGCTAAAAGCTCAAGATAAATTGGGCTGGTTGGCTTGGAATTAGTCATCGTGGAAAATGCTTAGTCAATCTTTGCTAAACATTCCACCACAAGCTATGGTAAAATTAGCCTTTTTTATTGTGGTCACTGGTCATGATTCAACTTGATAACGTTACAAAACGCTTTCAAACCCAAAATGGCACTTGGTTTGATGCGGTACACCCCACCTCGCTACACATTGCCCAAGGTGAAATCTTTGGCTTGATGGGCTATTCTGGGGCAGGTAAATCAACGCTGTTGCGTCTGATTAACCTACTCGAACGCCCAGACGCAGGCACAGTCACCATTGATGGGCAAGAGCTGACCGCTTTGTCCAACCATGACTTACGCCATGCACGCCAAAATATTGGCATGATTTTTCAACAATTTAACCTGATGGCAAACCGCACCGTGGCGGACAATGTCGCCTTTGCCCTTGAAGTGGCAGGGTGGCAAAAAGCTGATATCATGCCTCGAGTGATGGAATGCCTTGAGATTGTTGGTTTGGCAGACCGTGCTAACCATTACCCTGCCCAGTTATCAGGCGGACAAAAACAGCGTGCAGGTATCGCACGAGCGTTAGCCCCACGCCCTCACGTCATGCTCGCTGACGAACCGACCTCGGCACTTGACCCTGCCACCACCAAATCAGTGCTGGCGTGCCTTAAAGAAATCAATGAAAAATTTAACGTCACCATCGTCATCGTCACCCACGAAATGTCCGTGATTCGCAAATTATGCCATCGTGTGGCATTGTTGGATAAAGGCACATTGCTCGAAGTGGCAGACGTACACGAGGGTGAAATCCGTGCGACCACGGATATTGGGCAATTATTAATTACTGAAGATTGATTTTTAACCGTTATTTACGAGTATTTTCATGGCAAATCAACTAACTTGGCAATCCGCAATGGACAACCTTTGGGGCATGCGTGACGAGATTTGGCAAGCGTTTTGGGAAACCCTTATCATGGTGGGAATCTCAACCGTTGCCTCAGTGGTATTAGGCACGCTATTGGGCGTGGCATTGTTTATGACCAGTAAAAATCAACTCAGCGAAAGTCGGCATCTGTACGCAGGTATTGGCAACCTCACCAATTTGATGCGAGCATTTCCGTTTGTCATCTTGATGATTGTGGTGATTCCGATGACACGTATTTTGGTTGGTACGACCATTGGGCCTGTGGCAGCATCCTTTGCGTTGGCATTGGCAGGGGTGTTTTATTTTGCCCGTTTGGTCGAACAAAACTTGCGTGATGTGCCTCGTGGCATCATCGAAGCTGCCCAATCCATGGGGGCGAGTAAATGGACGATTGTCAGCAAAGTATTATTGGTCGAATCTCGTGCCAGTCTGATTTTGAGTATTACTACCTTGATGATTAGCTTGTTGTCGTACAGTGCGGCGGCAGGCATGATTGGCGGTGGTGGGCTAGGGGACTTGGCGATTCGCTATGGCTATAACCGCTACCAAAATGACGTGATGATTTTTATGGTGGTTTTATTGGTGATTATGGTGATTATCATTCAAAGCGTGGGCAATATGTTGGCTCATAAACTTGATAAACGCTAAAATTTACTGAATTATCAAAAGCATACTGCTATAAGGTGGTATGCTTTTTTTTATTGATAATAATATTGATGATAAAAATTAAGCCAAATATGAAAAAATTTCACATACATAATCTAATAAAATATAACCTTTTGGAAAAGATTATGGTAAGGTAGCATGACCAATTTATCCAGTGTGATAACATTGATTTTTAGCCTTTTTTTGGAGTGACCGAATGAAAACTTTGAATCTTTCTCAACTTTTTGCAGGTTTGGGTATTGCAGGACTTGCCCTTGTTGGCTGTACCAAGCCTGAAACCAAAACCGAAACCACCGCCCAAGCCAGTGGCACAGCCCCAACCGCCAGCGTTGCCACAGGTGCAAGTGCCACTCAAGCCACCGCTAGCACAGGGATTGACCCCAATAAACCTGAAATCGTCATTGGTACGACCGTGGGCGACTTTGGTGATATGGTCAAAAAATCTGTACAGCCACAGCTTGAAAAACAAGGCTATAAAGTCAAATTGGTCGAGTTTTCGGACTATGTTCGCCCCAATAAAGCCCTAGCAGATGGTGATATCGACCTTAACGTATTCCAACATAAACCATATTTGGATACCTTCAAAAAAGAAAATAACCTTGATATCGTAGAAGCTTTCCAAGTGCCAACCGCACCATTGGGCTTATATCCAGGTAAACTCAACGACCTAAAACAAGTCAAAGACGGTGCAACAGTCGCTGCTCCAAATGACCCAAGTAACTTTGCACGTGCATTGGTTATGCTCAATGAATTGGGTTGGGTAAAATTAAAAGCCAATATTGACCCATTGACCGCCTCAAAAGCAGATATCGCTGAAAATCCAAAAAACATCAAAATTGTTGAATTAGAAGCCGCCCAATTGCCTCGTGCCAGAGCGGATGTGGATTTTGCCGTGGTAAATGGTAACTATGCCACCAGTTCAGGTATGAAAATCACCGAAGCCCTATTCCAAGAGCCAAGCTATGCGTATGTGAATTGGTCAGCGATTCGCACCAAAGACAAAGACGCACAATGGGTTAAAGACGTGACCAATGCCTATAATTCAGCCGAATTTAAGCAATACGCTCACCAAACGTTCCCAGGCTATAAATACCCTGCGATTTGGGGTGAAAATCCAAATAATGCACCTGCTCAAGCCAGTGCAACCGCTACCGCTTCGAGTGCATCAGCGACCAAGTAATCGTATTGACCTCAAATAATCAATAAAAAAGGAAGCCTCGGCTTCCTTTTTTGAATAACAAACAATTTTAATTAAATAAACTGTCTTCCACCGCACGACGCATTTTTTGTCCTGCCTTAAAGGTGACAACACGGCGAGCAGTGACACTCACGGCTTCCCCTGTTTTGGGATTGCGACCAGGGCGTTGTTTTTTGTCTTTGATTTCAAAGTTGCCAAACCCTGACAATTTAATTTGATGTCCATTAATTAAATGATGTGAAAGCTCATTAAAGAAAGTTTCGACAAAACAACGACTTTCTTGGCGAGTCATACTAAGATTTTCCATCAAATGATTAATCATTTCAGACTTGGTTAACGTTTTGGCAATATCGGACGGTTTAGTCATATTGTCTTTTCTCCTATGGCAACTGCCGAAAATGTTATATTAACAAATTTACTATTCTTAGTCGACAAAAATAATACAAAGATATGTTAAGTATAAGATAAACAACATAAGACAATTAATGTTTATCATATAAAAAGGCGAATTATTGAAAATCCGCCTTTGTAGCTAACATAAGCCAATGATTAATCACGCAATGTGGCTTGATGGTTGGTTGCCAAACGCTCAACCACCTGTTGCATCGCTTGATTGACCTTATCATCAGCAAGCGTACTAGCTGCCTCTTGCCACACCAATCCAAACGCTAATGAGCGTTTACCCTCTGGCAATTTATCGCCCTCATATACGTCAAACAACCAACTGTCTTTCAAAAGCTCACCGCCAGTCGCACGAATATCCGCCAAAATGTCTTGCACGGCAATCGCTTTATCCACAAGCAGAGCAATATCACGGCGAACGTGTGGGAATTTACTCGGTGAGGCAATGGTTTTATCGCCATTTTGTAGGGCAATTAACGCTTGCAAATCAAGCTGTGCTACCCAAGTCGTTGGCAAATCAAGGGCTTTAGCAACTTGCGGATGTAATTGTCCTAACCAACCAATATTATTACCATCGACCAAAATATCCGCACTTTGACCGCTATGCAAAAATGGCTGTTGGCTACGTTGATAGCTGATTTGGCTCAACGCATGGCGAGGCATGACGGCTTCCACATCATGTTTTAGGTCATAAAAATCCATCGCACGGCTATCAAGCGGTTGTTCTGGATTGGTCGTTCCCACCGCCACCAAGGCAAGGCTTTCCACTTGATTTAGACTGGCAATATCCGAGCCATCAAAACGTAGCCCAGTTTCAAATAAACGCACTCGGGTCGCTTGACGATTCAAGTTATACTGCACGCAAGCCAACAGGCTAGACAGCAAGGTTCTACGCATCACCGCCAAATCGGCTGAAATCGGATTGGCAAGGGCAAGCGGTTCGGCAAAATTTTTGCTGTCAAACAGTTGCTCAATTTTGGCATCGCTAAAGCTAAAACTCACCGCTTCAAAATAGCCTTGATTCACCAACGCCATTTTTAGATTATGCAAATCATTTTGGGTTTTATTGTCAAATAGGCTCGCCTCAAATGCAGGCAAACGATTGGCAATGTTGTTATAGCCATAAATGCGAGCGATTTCTTCGACCAAGTCTTCGCTAATCGCAATGTCAAAACGGTGGCTTGGTGGCGTGGCGACTAGCGTGTCATTTTCCACAGTGGTACTGATTTGTAAGCTATTTAAAATCGCTACCGCTGTTTCGGTGGCAATATCCGCCCCCAACAATTTATTGATACTGGTAACGGGCAACCGCACCGCTTCACGTTTTGGCAATGCTTCCACTTTTTCGACCAAAGTAATTTGACCGACTTTGCCACCACCCAAGGTGTGTAGCAGATTGACGGCACGGTCTAGGGCAAGTTTTGGCAATTCAAAATCCACGCCACGTTCAAAGCGTTGTGACGCATCGGTATGCAAGCCAAAACGGCGAGCCTTACCTGCAATCGCTAATTGGGCAAAAAACGCACTTTCGATGACGACTTTTTGAGTGTCATCGGTCACGGCAGTGCGAAGTCCGCCCATAATCCCTGCAAGGGCAATCACGCCCTCTTCATCGGCAATTACCAATTCATCGCCAGTCAAGGTGATGTCTTGTTCGTTTAGCAAGGTCAAAGTTTCGCCCTGTTTGGCATGACGCACGGTAATCGCACCGACTAGCTTTTCGGCATCAAAAGCGTGTAACGGCTGACCCAATTCGAGCAATACATAATTGGTGACATCCACCAATAGATTGCGAGGCTTGACGTTGGAGGCGGTCAAGGCTTGTTTTAGCCAGTCTGGCGAGGCGGTCGTGCCTGTCAAACCGCTGACCACTTGGGCGTAATAACGTGGGCAATCAGTCGTTGTCACATTGACCGCCTGTACATCATTTTCGGTCACAGGTGCGGTGACATTGTCAAATGGTAGTTTAAATTCAAGGTTGTTTAACACCGCCAATTCACGAGCAATCCCACGCACGCTAAAGCAGTCGCCACGATTGGGGGTAATCGAGATGTCTAGCACATGGTTATCCAGCCCAAGGTAGGCTCGCACATCCATGCCAATGGGGGCGTCGCTTGGCAATAGTAGCAAGCCGTCCACGCCGTCATCACAGTCGATTTCGCTACCACCACACAGCATCCCTTGCGACTCTACGCCACGCAGTTTGCCTTTTTTAATGGTAAATGGTTCATCGCCTTGTGCAGGTGGCAATTTTGCACCGACAAGGGCGACAGGCACACGCACGCCAACGGCGACGTTGGGAGCTCCGCAGACGATTTGTAAGGGCGTTTCGCTATGTTCACCGACATTGACGGTGGTGACACGCAAGCGGTCAGCATCTGGGTGTTGTTCGCAAGTGAGGACTTCACCGATGACGACACCGCTAAAGTCTTTGGCGACACGGGTTAAGTCGTCAAGCTCTAAGCCTGTCATGGTGAGTTGTTCGCCGATTTGTTCGGCTGTTAGGGTTGGGTTCGCCCATTGGCGTAGCCAGTTTTCGCTAATTTTCATGTTAAATTTACTCTAACTTTTTTGTGTCCGTAAGGTGCGTTTTATACACCATTTAAAATTTGTAGGACTTACCTAAAAATGCCATTTGTAGGTTGGGTGGAAGAATGACACCCAACATAAACCATTGAAATTGTTGGGTATCGCAAGCTCTACCCAACCTACGATTTGGTTAAATGCGTAAGTCCTAATTTGATAGGTTTAATTATTGTCAGAACGTTGCCAGTTTTTCATTTCTTCGGCAATAAGTGCCTCATAAGTTTGTAACATTTTTAATGACCTTGTTTAATACTAGGCGAATTGCTTTAAAAATCTAACGTCATTTTGATAAAACAATCTTAAATCATTCACGCCATAATACAACATCGCAAACCGCTCAATCCCCATCCCAAACGCAAAACCTTGATACTTGGTTGGGTCAATGCCACAATTTGACAACACCTTCGGATGCACCATACCACAGCCCATTACCTCAAGCCATTTACCATTATCCGCCAAAATATCCACCTCCGCAGACGGCTCAGTGAATGGGAAATATGACGGACGGAAACGCACCGTCAATTTTTTGCCAAAAAACGCCTGCAAAAACTCATGGATTAAGCCCTTTAATTCAGCAAAATTGGTCGATTCGCTGACATACAAACCCTCAAGCTGATGAAACATCGGTGAATGCGTTTGGTCACTGTCATTGCGATATACACGCCCTGGACACACGATACGAATTGGCAATTTGCCCTGTTCCATCGTGCGAATCTGCACCGAACTGGTATGGGTACGCAACACATAATTGGCATTAAAATAAAAAGTGTCGTGCATGGCACGAGCAGGGTGGTGGCTTGGGATATTCAACGCCTCAAAGTTGTAATAATCGCTCTCGACCTCTGGTCCTGTCGCAATCTCAAATCCTGCTTGGCGGAAAAACCCTTCCATGCGTTGTGCGGTCATGGTGACTGGGTGCAGATTGCCTGCATTCTGTCCACGAGCAGGTAGCGTGATGTCAATTGACTCGCTGGCAAGCTTGGCTTCGAGGGCTTGGGCTTCAAGGTCGGCTTGGGCTTGTTGTAGGCGGTCGTTGATTTGGCTACGCACCTCATGCAGTTGTCCGCCAATGGTTTTTTTGCCGTCAGCATCTAGGCTACCGAGCTGTTTTGACCATGTGGTAAGGTGGCTTTTTTTGCCTGTTAAAGTCACTCGAACGGCTTGTAAATCTTGCGGATTTTGGGCGGTGGCAATCAGATGTTTTGCCAAATCGGTAAATTCGGCAAATTGGTCTTGGCTAAGGTCGGTTAACGTTTCGGAATATTGGGCGAGGCGTGCAGTGATATCAGTCATAAGTCAATTATCGTTAGATGGCTAAAATGATAGTATTCTAAAGGGTTTAAGGCAGAATGTAAATGTCATAAAAAAAGCCATTCACCGTGAAGCGAATGGCTTTTTTTTATGAGAAAATCAATTAAGCAAGAGCTTGTTTGGCTTTTTCAGTCAATGCAGTGAAACCTTGTGCATCATGCATAGCGATATCTGCTAATACACGGCGGTCGATTTCGATGTTTGCTTTTTTCAAGCCATTGATTAAACGGCTATAGCTTAGACCATTTAGTCTTGCACCTGCGTTGATACGAGCAATCCACAAACGGCGGAATGAACGTTTTTTGTTACGGCGGTCACGATACGCATATTGACCAGCTTTTGTTACTGCTTGTACTGCGACACGGAATACACGTGAGCGAGCTCCGTAGTAACCTTTTGCACGAGCCAATACTTTTTTATGACGGCGATTTGCCTGTACACCACGTTTTACACGAGCCATAATTTACTCCTAATAATAAAAATATAATTTAATCAGTCAATTAGATATAAGGACACATACGATATACACGGGCTTCATCAGACACGTGTACCATTTTGCACCCACGTAATTGGCGAATACGTTTAGGAGATTTTTTGGTCAAGATGTGACGTTTGAATGCTTGTTTACGTTTTAAACCATTGGCGGTTTTTTTGAAACGCTTGGCAGCACCACGGCGAGTTTTGAGTTTTACTTTCATAGTAGCCTCTTCGTTCTCAATAATGAAAATTAACCTGTTTGTCAAAAATTTTTATTAATTAGTGATTAACCAAAATTTTGCCTTGAGGTGGGAGGCAGTATTTTATCAGATGGTTATGCTTTTAGCTAGTAATTTTTAATCAAATCTTTCTTAACTTAGGTTCTGAAGTTACGCACTTCAATAAAAACAAGGTATTATAAAAAAAAGCAAGTCACTAAGAGCCGACAAATGAATAGAGA
>NZ_JBLYZJ010000020.1:0-35394 GCF_048551375.1 Moraxella sp. TY6
AAGTACCGAAACAGAATTATCGTATAAGATTCAATTCTCGTAGCGTGGGTTAGCGAAGCGTAACCCACGGAAAATCAGATTATAATCTGAATTTGTTCAGTTACTTATAGTGAGTTAAATTACAAATGAAACTTGAAAATTTTGGGCGTAAGCATTACGCCCCTACAGTTACAGCCTGCATTAGTTCAAATGATTAATCGTCATCACGACTTTATAGCCGTTGGGATGGCGTGCGGTGATGCGGTTGGGTAGCGTATCTTTGGTATTGGCAAAGTTAAATTCGGCTGTCCAGTCGCCATTAGTGGCTTTGGTAAGGCGATTTTGGCTGTCTTTTTCGGTTTGGCTATCACTGGGGGCAGACTGCCCCATCATCCAATATGGCAACTGCGAAATCGGTGCTTGCCAGCCTGTGGCTTTAAACAACAAAGCTTCTGGATTGGCTTCGCTCAATGTGCCTTTGTCGTTGGTAAGGGTGGCGGTTTTGCCATCGTAGCTGATGTTGGTTTGCCCTGCGTTTAATGCCCCTGCCAGTTCAATGGCGAAGTTTTGTCCATTTTGTCCCCACGTATAAAAAGCACTGCCTGCCTGTTTTGGGGTGGTGATGCCGATTTTACCATTAACAGCAAATTTGATAGGGGCAACCGTCTGTGATATTGGGCTAGTTTGCACAGGTTGGGTGGCTTGAACAGGTTGGCTTTGGGTGGGTTGTGGTTGAATGGTGGTGGTTGAAACAGGACGTTTGGCAACGGTTTGACAGCCTGTCAGGGTCAGCATGGCAAGCGATAGGGCAAGAATAGCGGTACGTTGGGGGGTAAACTTTGAATATAACATAGGAATACCTTTAAGTTTATGTTAGTAATAAGATTATGTTGTTAGTAATAAAAAAGGAGAACTACTCCCTCCCTTGTTAAGGGGAGAGTTGGGGTGGGGTTAATAAATATAGAGATAATTTGTGCATCACTTTGATGTTAAATAAACTAAGGTTGCATTGATGATGGTTTCACTGGAGTCACTGTGGTGGCGGTAGTCGGATTGGCATTGCTATTCGTATTAGCGACCGTAACAGGTTCTTGGTAATCCAATTCGCTGTATAAAATTTTATTAATCCGTTTGGCTTCGTCCACATTGCCCATATTGGTATAGGCTTGACGCAGTAATAATCCACTAATCACGTCAGGGATGATGTCAAAATTATCCGCCAATAGGCTGATAACTTGGGCATTGTCTTGTTGGTGCAGGGCTTGTTGGGCAAGGATTTGGCGTGCTTTTAGCCCCACTTCACGGTCATGCACCAGCGGTGATAGTACGGCAGTGACTTCTTGGGGCGATTGTTTGGTATTGACCAATACTTGGGCATATTCGACTTGATAATTCACATTATTGGGGTCAAGTCGTACCAGTTGTTTTAGCAGGGTAAGTTTATTTTGCCAATCGTCATCGGGCAATAGTAAGACTTTGGCAAATAAAATATCCGTGTTATCGGGCAATTGTTTTTGGGCTTGATTAAGCAAGTCAATGGCTTGTTGGGGCTGATTGGCTTGATTGAGAATACTGGCTTGCATGATATAGCTTTGGGGAACAAATTCGTCAAATTGTTCACGCAATTTTTGCATACTGGCAATGGCTTCACCGTAACGTTGTTGGGCGGTGAATAGGGCAACTTGACGTTTGCGAGCCTGTAGAATCAAGTCAGGTTGCATGACGTTGCCATAATAGCGAGTGGCATCGTTATTTTTTAGCTGACGTTCGGCACTGATACCTAGATAATAGTAGGCTTGGTCTTTATAGTTGGGGTGATTGGTGAGTTGTTGTAACCATTGGTCGGCATCAATATACCGTTGAATATCGACCCCCACCAGCCCTGCTAACAGTTTGATTTCATCATCGGCTAAAAATTTGGCATTTTGTGGGGCATTAAGTTCTTGCCATGCTTCGGCATTTTGGTTTTGTTTTAACAAATAGCGAATTTGATAAACAAATAGCCCTTGGTTATCTGGTACGGCTTTGCGAGCTTGTTCAATAAAATTTAACACGGCTTTGGAGTCGCCTAGACCTTGTAAAATATCGGCTTTTAACGTCAAAAACGCAGGGCTTTTGGGCGATTTTTTGAGGGCTTTGTCAATTTCGACCAACGCTTCTTTGGGCTGATTGACTTGTAATAACAGACCTGCTTTCATCACCAACAACGCAGGATTATTTTTGGTATCAATACTTTGCAAAGTCGCCAATAGTTCGGCTTGGTCACTGGCTTCAGTTGGGTAAATACCCACCAAAATTTGGCTCAAATCGGCATTGGGGTCATATTGCAAAATTTGCTCAAGTTTATCGCCTGCCAGTTCATATTCGTGGGCTTTGAGTGCCAAATGCGTCACATAAAACAACGCAGGAATATGGTCGGTGTTTTGTTGTTGCCACGCATTCGCAAAGCCCAATGAGGTTTCGGCATTTTCATATTGTAATGACAAACCCAAGGCTCGCTCAAACACAGGGGCAGAATCATCATAAAAGGCTTGCTGTTGATAAATCGTCAAGGCTTGCGGAATATTGCCACGGTCAGCAGAAAATTCTGCCATCATCACCGCATATAGACTGGGCTGAGTGATTGCTTTGGCAACACCATTTGCATTAGCAATATTGGCGACATTGGGCATATTAGCACCATTTGGTACACTAAACTCATGGATGACCAACGTTGGTATTGAGGCAAGATTGGGTGGTTGACTAGACTTCGCAGTCGGCAAGGCATGGGTAGACAATGGCAACCCAACCACTAAAGCAACAACCAATGCACTTAGCACGATAGGCTTCACAGGCAATGGTGGCAAGACTGCAAATGACAAAGACATAGGCGATAAGCAAAGGGGCAAGCAATAAGGTGGATAAAGGGGTAAATTTGTAACAAAACGTTAATATTAGCACAAATTATAACGATTATTGGCATCAAACACTGTAGAAATACTGTTAATTTATCTAAATTTCGCAAAAGTAATACAGGCGTTCGCCCTGAGCTTGTCGAAGGGTAATGCTTTTTATGGTTCGACAGGCTCACCACAAACGGAACATCACTAAATTTTCGCATTTAGCCCCAGCGGTGTTATAATAGCCTACTTTTGATTTAAATTATTTAGAACTTATATTATAGTTTTCATATTTTTGCTTTTAAAGACGCTAGACCCCTGCCTACGCAGGGGTGACGAATCATTAAAAATTTAGTCGTCATTCCTGCGAATGCAGGAATCCAGTGGATTTGTTATGAGTTCTATTATGATATTTTCGATTATTAAATATTGGGTAAAGGTCAGCCATCGCTATGCAACTTTTGGTTATTGGGTTAAATCACAAGACAGCCCCTGTCGCCATGCGTGAGCAGTTGGCGTTTGGGGTAGATGATACGCCAACCGCCTTACACTCACTCAAGCCCTTAACACAAGGGGCGGTCATCGTTTCGACCTGCAATCGCACCGAACTCTACGCCCTCGCCCCTGATGACCAAGACCTCAGCCAAATCAGCGAGGCGTTGACCCATTGGCTTGCCGACTTCAAAAACACCCCTGTTCAAGGTGTTGCCCCCCATTTATATCGCTATGAAAATAACCATGCCTTGACCCACTGGGTGCGAGTGGCTTCTGGGCTAGACTCGATGATTTTGGGTGAGCCACAGATATTGGGGCAAATCAAACAAGCCGTGCATACCGCTCGCCAACATGGGAGTATTGGCGGTAAGTTAAGTTGGGTGATTCAGCATATTTTTGCGGCTGCCAAACAAGTGCGTAACGAAACACGAGTCGGCTCACAAGCGGTATCATTGGGCTTTGCCGCCAGTAAGTTGGTCACGCAAATTTTTGACAAACCCCAACAAAATACCCTACTGGTCGTGGCAGCAGGTGAGATGAATCGACTGGTTGCTACGCATATTGCAGGGCTTGGTGTATCACGAGTGATTGTGTGCAACCGAGGGCAAGAGCGTGCCGAGCTACTTGCCAATGAACTCAAAAATAGCGTCCCTGTGGTGGATATCGTGCCACTTGACCAACTGGCAAACGTGTTGCCCCAAGCGGATATTCTCACCAGTTGTAGCGGTAGTCTATACACCTTGATTGATAAAAACATGGTCAAACAGGCATTAA
Source organism: Moraxella sp. TY6 (assembly GCF_048551375.1). Lineage (NCBI taxonomy): Bacteria > Pseudomonadati > Pseudomonadota > Gammaproteobacteria > Moraxellales > Moraxellaceae > Moraxella > Moraxella sp. TY6. Next base: position 4,128 of record NZ_JBLYZJ010000020.1, read on the forward strand.
AAAAACGCCGTCATCAGCCGATGTTAATGATAGACCTTGCTGTCCCTCGTGATATCGAGCCGAGCGTGGATGAATTGGATGATGTGTATTTGTACTCGATTGATGATTTACAGCACGTCATCGCAGGCAATCTTGAACAACGCCGTCAAGCTGCTGTTGAAGCGGAATTGTTGGTCAGTCAGTTGGTGGCAGGGATTGAGCGGAAATTTTTGGTGCGTCAAGTCGGTAAAGTCATTCACGACTACCGAGAGCAAGCCGAACAACAAGCCGATAAATTGCTGGAACAATCATTACAACAACTGTCGCAAGGCGAATCTGCCGAAGCCGTGATGAAAGAACTGGCTCGCAAACTGACCCAAACCTTGACCCACGCCCCCTCCAAGCTATTGCGTGATACCGCCAGTGAACAATCCGCCGATACGGTGGCATTTGTGGCTGAACAACTGACCCATGCCTATCGTCCGCCTAAAAAATATGGTAATGTGAATATTTAAGTTTTAATCCTCTAAAAACCCCCTCTTTTGTAAAGAGGGGGTTGGGGGAGATTTGAAAATGTTGAAATTTTGGGCGTATGCAATATGCCCCTACAAAAACCTCTCTCATTGATAATTTAAATAATTATATTCTGCTCTATCCATTCCCAAGGAACAGCCCATGTTTACTTGCCCACCGATTTTACCGTATTTTGCCCCATTACCCCCATTAAGCCTTGCGATGCTAGATAGCGACCCCAGTTTGGGTGTGCCTCGTTGGTTGACACAGGTCGAAACGGATTTGGATAACGCCCTTGCCACCGATACGGACATCCGCCAAGTGGTCACTGCTCGGAGCTGTGCAATTGATGAGTTGTTAGCCAGTTTGTTTGCGTTATACGGCTTAGAAACTACAGCGTTGGCGATGTTTGCTACAGGTGGTTATGGGCGAGGCGAATTGCACCCAAAATCTGATGTGGATATTTTGGTATTAAGTGCCACCGAGATAGACGATGACCTTAATCAACGCCTGTCACCGTTTTTGGCAAAGCTATGGGATATTGGCATTGAGCCTGCGATTGTGGTGCGTTCGATTGCCGAATGCCAGCAAGCCAGTCGTGACGATATCACGGTGGCGACCAGTTTACTTGAGGCTCGGATTATTGCAGGAAATACCGAACTTGCGTCCATGCCCCAAACCATTCTCAATGACACATGGTCACAAAGCGATTTTTATCATGCCAAAATGGCAGAAGCCAAAACTCGCTACCAAAAGCACAACGCCACCGAATACAACCTCGAACCTGATATCAAAAACGCCCCCGGAGGCTTGCGTGATATTCATACGGTGGGTTGGATTAGCAAACGTTATTTTAGGGTTAATAGCTTATTTGGTTTGGTGCAACAAGAATTTATCACCGAAAGGGAATTTGATGAATTACAAACGGCGGAGGATTTTTTGTGGTTGATTCGTCATTATTTGCACAAAATCACAGGGCGTAACGAAAACCGTTTGTTGTTTGATTATCAACGCCAAGTGGCAAGTTTGATGGGCTATCAACCGCAGGCAGGCGACCATCCCAACGCCCCTGTTGAGCGATTTATGCGAGATTATTATCGCTTTGCCATGTCCAATTCGACCCTGTCAGAAATGCTGACCAAGCACTATTATGAAGTGCTGATTGAGGCACGGTTGCCAGACGCAGAGCGACCTGTGCAGAAGATTTTGAATGACCGCTTTAAACTGGTGGGCGACCAACTAGCGGTGACCAATGCCAAGGTTTTTGCCAAGCACCCAGAGGCGATTTTGGAGTTGTTTTTGTTGATGGGGCAAATGAACATCAAACATATTCGCACACGCACACTACGAGTGTTAAAAATCGCTGGGCGAAGCATTGATGAACATTTTCGTGAACAGCCCTACCACCGTGAGCTGTTTTTGGCAAACCTAAAAGAGCAAAACTTGCTATTTTGGCGACTGCGAGTGATGAAACGCTATGGCATTTTGGGGCGGTATTTGCCTGCATTTGGGCAAGTCACTGGTTTGATGCAGTATGATTTATTTCACCGTTATACGGTCGATGCCCATATTTTGATGTTAATCCGAATGTTGCACCGCTTTACCGATGACAATTATGAAAGCCAATATCCGCTTGTCAGTAGTATTTATCGGCGGATTGACCGCAAAGAAATTTTGGTGTTGTCAGCGATTTTCCATGATATTGCCAAAGGTCAAGGCGGTGACCATAGCGAATTGGGTGAAGCCATCGCCGTTGAGTTTTGTTTGGCACATGGGTTAAGCCCTGCTGATGCCAACTTGGTAGGCTGGTTGGTCGCCAATCATTTAACCATGTCATTGACGGCTCAAAAAAAGGACATCTCTGACCCAGCAGTGGTGGCGGATTTTGCCGAAAAAGTCGGTAATGTTACCCACCTTAACCACCTGTATGTATTGACCGTGGCGGATATGAATGCCACCAATCCGCAACTCTGGAACAGTTGGCGAGCCAGTCTGATGCGTCAGCTTTATACCCAAACACGGCGGATTTTGCGAGCCGACATTGACGCACCGACCAACCGCCAAGATATGATTATCAATAATAAACAGCTTGCTAAACAACTACTTGCCGATGATGCCGACCTTGCCAATATCGAAACCTTGTGGGAAGAGCTGGGCGATGAGTATTTTTTGCGTGAAGTGCCGAGTGATATTGTGTGGCATTCCAAAGCCATCATGTCACATGAGCCGATTGGCAAAGCCTCGGATGCTCATAGCGAGCCGTTAATTATTTTGCGAGAACACCGAGAGCTTGCCCTTGATGCCATACAAGTGTTTATTTATACCCAAGACCAATCCAACTTATTTGCCGTGACCATGGCGGTATTTGCCCAAATGAATTTGGACGTATTGGACGCTCGGATTATCACGGCAACACGAGATTTTGCGTTGGATTCGTATGTGTTGCTTGACCGTCAAGGCACGTTATTGACTGACCCAGAGCGACAAGCCGAGTTGATTGAACGGCTTAAATCTGCATTTGCCAATCCGACCTTGCCCCATATTATCCAAAAGCGGATGCCGAGAGAACTCAAGCATTTTGACGTACCGACCAAGGTGAGTTTTAATTTTAATGCCTCTGCCAATCAGCACATGATGCTATTGGAAGCCCTTGACCAGCCTGCGTTATTGGCGAGGGTGGGACAGGTGTTTTTGGCACATGATATTGAGGTGCATTTTGCTCGGATTACCACCTTGGGCGAGCGTGCGGAAGATATGTTTTTGATTACTGACCACCACGATAAAGCCTTGTCTGAAGCACAACTAGAAGACCTTAAAAATGCGTTGGTAGAGGCGTTAAAAGTGTAAAGGTGTATAGAGCTGACGCATTTTCATAGTAGGTTGGGTTGAGCCTGCGAAACCCAACTTTATCAATATATTAAGTTGGGTCTCATACTTCGACCCAACCTACCAGTGGCATTTTTGCTTCAGTTTCAAATTATTTAAAGGGGGAAATGGTTTTTTTATCCAATAACAAAAACCCCACCCACACCGCAATCGCCCCCAACGCAATCACAGCCCCCACATTACCGACCATCGCAAGCCCAAGCCCAGTAATTACCAAACTACCGACAAACGCCCCACCGCCAATACCGACATTATAAATTCCAGAGAAAATCGACATCGCCACATCGGTGGCATTAGGAGCAAGTTTTAGGGTTTTGAGTTGCAACGCCAAGCCAATCCCAGTCATCGCAAGCCCCCACAACAGCCCAAGTACCAACCAGCCTGCTTCACTGCCTGTCACCCACGTGACCGAAGCCAATGACAGCAACAGTACAACCATCGACACCGCCAAGAATGTATTGGGTCGTTTATCATAATACTGCCCGAACAACCAACTTCCCAACAGCCCTGCCACCCCAAACGTCAACAGCACGATGGTGGCAAAGTTCGCCCCAAAGCCATTGAGTGTCAAAAGATACGGCTCAACATAGCTATAGGCGGTAAAATGAGCCGTCACACACAGCACGGTCAAGGCATACACCACCCATAACGGACGGTTTTTGACAATCATCGGCAAACTCGCCACCGACCCCACATCATGACTTGGAATCTTGGGTAAAATCCACCATAATAAGCCCATCGCCACCAATGCCACCAGCCCAATCGAACCGAATGTCATCCGCCAACCCAACGCTTGCCCAATCAACCGACCCAACGGTAAGCCCAACACCGTTGCCAATGCACTACCCATTGACAACAAGCCTAGTGACTTGGTTTGCCGACCTTTGGGGGCGACACGCACCACAAGGCTTGCGGTAATCGACCAAAACACCGCATGAGCCAACGCAATCAACGCACGCCCCACCAATAGCACGGCAAAGCTACTTGCCAATACGGAAATCACATGACCGCCAATAAATAACCCAAATAGCCAAAGCAATAGTTTTTTGCGTTCGACATTCGCCGTCATCAACATGGCAGGCAGTGACAGCACTGCCACAATCCACGCATAAATGGTAATCATGTGACCGACTGTTTCGACTGGCATGGCAAAGCTATTGCCGATATCTGAGAGCAGGGCAATGGGGACAAACTCGGTGGTATTAAAGATAAAGGCAGATACCGCCATGACGATGACACGCCATTGACGGATTTGGTTGGGGTAATTGGGATTGTGAATGATGGTGTGGCGTAATTGATTGAAATGATTCATTTTTATGAAATCAATTACTTGCCTTTTGACAAAATCGCCACTTGTCGAATATAGGTGTGCAAATCATCCACACTTTCTTGCATCAGCTCATCATCTTGGGTATGGTCAGCATACGCAATCCAAATCAGCAATTGCTTAACCGTGTTAAACTCACTGTTAAAAAATTGCTTGGTAAATTGCTTGAGTGTATTTTCATCTTGCAAATTTAACCGAGTTTGCCAACTTTCGATTTTGGCTTGTTGCTCTGGGCTAAAAGTCGCACGAAATAAGTATTCGACAATGGCGTGCGGTTCTTCTTCAGCGAGCAGTTTGCCAAGGCGTTTGATGTGGCGTTTGCGAGCTTCATAACTGGTGATGTCGTTGAGCTGTAGCAAGTCATCCATAAAAAACTCACTGGCAGGTAAGTTTTTCATTTGTTTTTTGGATAAGTTGGCAAGCGGTTCGGCAAGTAGTTGCAGACGTTCACGGGCTTTTTTTTGTTCGGTACGGCTAACCACCATATCCATTTCAGCAAAATTAATCATTTACTTTCCTTTTACCATTTACTTTTTTCACGGTGTTTGACACGAATTTGTAAGGATTTTGGCACAGTATCCGCCAATTTTTTGGCAAGATTTTCCGCCACATATACCGAGCGATGTTTACCCCCAGTACAGCCAATCGCAATCGTCACCGTATGGCGATTGTTGTGCAAAAACTCTGGCAACCAACGCTGAAAAAACGTATCAATACTTTCCACAAATTCATCCACTTCTGAATATTCCGCAAAAAACGTCTGAATTACCGTATCAAGCCCAGTATGCTGACGCAGTTCGGCTTGCCAATGTGGGTTGGGCAAAATCCGCACATCAAACACAAAATCCGCATCAATCGGCGAGCCGTACTTAAACCCAAATGACAAAATATTCACCGTCACCACATTATCCACGCCCAAATGGTCACGAATCCGCTCTTTTAGCTCATGGATATTTAGGCTACTGGTGTCGATTTTGACATCGGCACGCGTGGCAATCGGCTCTAGCAAGTCGATTTCTCTTTTGATGGCATTAGGCAAATTACCTGCCACGCTCATCAAGGGGTGAACTCGGCGAGTGGCATCAAAGCGAGCCACCAACACGCTTTCTTGAGCGGTGACGTATAAAATCTTGAGTGACTTCTCACCAAATTTATCAATCAAGGTTTGATAAACTTGCTCAAATTTTGACAAATCAGCTTGCGGTGTGCGTACGTCAATGCCCAAAGCGATTTTACAAATGTCGCTTTGCAATAGCTTTTCGACTGCTTGGGGCAACAGTGACAAGGGTAAATTGTCGATGGCGTAATAGCCAAAGTCCTCAAGAATATTGAGAGCGGAAGTCTTACCTGAACCAGAGCGTCCAGATACAATCACAACTTGGGTCATAGTTTGCCTTTACAAATCAAATTCCAAATTATCTAATAATCGTGTTTTACCACCCAACCAACTAGCCAATAGTAGTACCAAGGCTTTGTCATCAGCGGTTGGGGTCTGTAATTGGCGGTTTTTTAGCTCAAGATAATCCACTTTAAAACCGCTGTTATTGAGCTTATCAATGGTTTTTGCCACTAAGTTATCAAAGTCTGCAAACTCGGCTTGCTGTAACTCTTTTGCCAGTTGTTGCAAGGTTTGTTGTAGCTGAGGGGCAAGGGTGCGTTCGGTTTCGCTTAAATATTGATTGCGTGATGACAATGCCAAACCGTCTTCGGCTCGCACGATTTCGCCACCGACAATCTCAATCGGAAAGTTCAATTCTGCCACCAACTGGCGGATAATCGCAAGTTGTTGGTAGTCTTTTTTGCCAAATACTGCGATGTTGGGTTGGACGATGTTAAACAATTTGCTCACCACCAAGCCCACGCCATCAAAGTGAGTGGGGCGTGACAGTCCGCATAGCATTTTGGTGATGTCACCGCTTAACACTTGCACTTGGGGTGGGTAGCTTGGGTACATTTCTTCCACGCTTGGGGCAAACACATAGTCCGCCAAGCCGTCTAGTTTGGCAACATCGGCATCGAGGGTGCGTGGGTAGCTGTCAAAGTCTTCGCCTACGCCAAATTGGGTGGGATTGACGAAGATGCTGACGACCACGATGTCGGCAAGGGTTTTGGCTTGTTTGACAAGGGTGATATGACCTTCGTGTAAATTGCCCATCGTGGGGACAAGTGCGATTTTTTGATTGCGTAATGGTTCTAAGGTTTGGCGTAAATCGTTGATTTTATGAAAAACTTGCATAATTATATCCTAGCCTTGGCTTAAGGTTTTCTCAACCAATCGAATAAGGGATTTGTTGTGAAAGTAATCAATTAGCATTATACCTATAAAAGCTAAAATACCAGCAATTATATGTACATAGCTTGCACCTGCTATGTATAAAACTATTGAAACTAAATGGTAAATACTATCTTTAATGACAATTTCAACGCTTGAACCATGATTGTTAGGGTTTTTAATTATCGTGCCATAAACATCAGCAGAAAAGCCATTATTTTTCATGAATTTAGGTGTTCTGCGTAAATGAAAATTATTGCCCTTTATGTGTCCGTACCAATCTTTATCACAATTAAGTCGTAGAAAATTAAAAAACTCAAAGTCATTTTCAATTTGATTGCTTATATTAGCAATAACTTCATTGGGGGTTAAGTCTGTATTAAAGCTTCTCTTAACGGTTAGCATAAATTTTCTCTAAATCAAGATTACAAGTTAATTTAAACTAACCCCAAGTGTAGTCATGGTATCAGCTAATCAAAAGCTATGTTCTGCTGTGGGGAAAGTACGTTCTTTAACGGCTTTATGGAAATTTTTAAACGCCCCCACGATATCGCCTGTTTTATTGCCTTTATCCGTCAAAAAGTCCTTCACAAACTTCGCAGGCTTACGAGTATAAACCCCGAGCATATCGTGCATCACCAACACTTGACCATCACAATCCACCCCAGCCCCAATCCCAATCACAGGCACAGCAAAGGTATCACGCACTTTTTTGGCAAGGTCGGCAGGCACGCATTCAAGTAACAAAATACTCGCCCCTGCATCGACTACGGCTTGGCAGTCTGACAATAGTTTTTCGGCTTGTGAGTCGGTTTTGCCTTGTACCTTATAGCCACCGAACACATTCACTGATTGCGGTGTCAGCCCCAAATGCACACAAGTCGGTACGCCATTACGAGCCAATACTGTGACGATTTCGGCAAGCTCCGCACCGCCTTCGATTTTGACGACGTTTGCCCCTGCTTGCATGACAGCTTTGGCACTTGCAATGGCATCGGTAAGTGTGGCAAAACTCATAAAGGGTAAATCACATAAAATCAAGGCATGGCTATTGGCACGGCTGACGGCTTTGGTGTGATAGATCATGTCTTCAACCGTGACAGGCAAGGTTGAGGTTTGCCCTTGTACTACCATGCCAAGGCTGTCACCAATCAAAATCGTGTCGATTTCGGCAACTTGCATGGCATGGGCGAAGCTTGCATCATAGCAAGTTAGGCATGAAAAGGTTTCGCCATTGGCTTTGCGTTTGGCAAGCGTGGATAACGTGATGGGGGCTTTGGGCTTGGGCGTTTCGGCTTTGGTTTCGGTAGAAAGGTAGCTCATCATAACCTCAAATTTTATCAGTGAAATGGCATCTATAGTCGTTTAAATCAAGAATAACACAGCATTTGTAGGGGTGTAATGCTTACACCCAATATTTTAACGTATGATTTGTGATTGAATTCACTATAATAAAAACCCACACCACCAAAGGCAGTGTGGGCGATAAATGCGGTCTGCTTCATCTTTTTGATTGGGCGTGGTTGATTATTTTTCAACGCCAGCATCTTTGCCTTGATATTTGGCGTTAGCATAATCCCAATTCACCAATTTATCAAGGAAGGTATCCACATAATCTGGACGGCGGTTGCGGTAGTCGATGTAATAAGCGTGTTCCCACACATCACAAGTCAATACAGCCACTTTACCATGAGCCATTGGGGTATCGGCATTGGCGGTTTTCATAATTGACAATTTGCCACCCACGCTATCAGCCACTAACCATGCCCAACCAGAACCAAACTGGGTCACAGCAGCGTTTTTGAACTCTTCACGGAATTTTTCATATGAACCAAACGCTTCTACGATTTTGGCTTGTAGGTCACCAGTTGGCTCACCGCCACCATTTGACGTCATACAGTTCCAATAAAAGGTGTGATTCCATACTTGAGCGGCTTGGTTAAACATACCTGCTTTACTGTCATCTTTGGCAGTTGCCATGATGATTTCGTCCAACTCTTTGCCTTCAAGACCAGAACCTGCTAATAATTCGTTCAATTTGGTCACATAGGCATTGTGGTGTTTATCGTGGTGAAACTCAAGGGTTTCGGCACTGATATGTGGCTCTAGGGCGTTTTTGGCGTAAGGTAATTCTGGTAAAGTAACGTGTGACATTTTATAATTTCCTTGGCTAATGTTGGCTAATAATAACTGGCTAAAATAAATAGCGTGAACTTATAACACGCATAAATTTCGCTGAATACAAGTTCTAGGCTATTGTGCCATAAAAATAGTGAAAAATTAACCCCAAGACCATTGGGGATATCAAGGCAGTTTGACAAAGGCTTATTTATAGGACTTACGCATAAGACACTGGATTCCTGCATTCGCAGGAATGACGAAAAATTTATGGAATCGTCACCCCTGCGTAGGCAGGGGTCTAGCGTCTTATTTAGCAAGATAAATTTAAAATTTGCGTAAGTCCTAATTTAAACAAGTTTTAAAATAAGTGGCTTATAAACTGCGATTGCCCCATACTAACAAATTTTGTGCAATAAAATGTTGTGGTTTGGTATGAGAAGCATGAATAAATGCCACTTTGTGAAAATTACTGCTACCTATCTACCCAAATTTTAGTATAATAGCCCAAAGTTCCAGTAATAGTCTTAAACAGCCTAAAGTCACGTAAGCAGGATAGCTTATATATTTGTAATAACAAGGAAAAGTAGACGTTTAGCTGACATAGTAAACAGTTCATAGGCTCAATTGATTATTTTTTACAAAATTTATCACGATACGAAACACACTTAGCGAGTGTTTTTTTTTGGCGTAATCCAAACAATATATCCGATATTTAGTAAATAAATAATAACTATTAACCCATGAAATTTTTTCTTGTTTGTATTAGTGCTAGGCTATTATCTAAATTTTTTCCTTTCCCAATAAGATAGTAGAAGCGACTTATGACAACCGCCAATCATACCGAACTGTCAGCAGACAATGCTGTATATCTTGAATCCTTGTATGAGCAATATCTACAAGACCCCCAAAGCGTTGACCCACAATTTATCCCTTATTTTGAGCAGTTTGTGACCACGGACGACAAAAACGCCCTGCATCACACCATCCAAGACCAATTCTTATTATTGGCTCGCAACACCACTGCTAGCAAAGTCAGCAATGCAGGAGCATCAGGTAGCATCAGCCCAACCGAACTTCGTGAATTTAGCGATAACCAAATGGGCGTACAAAAACTCATTACCAGTTATCGCCGTCGTGGACATCGCCACGCCAAACTTGACCCACTAGGGTTGATGGCTCGCCCAGAAGTTGAGGAATTAAGCCTTGAATACTACGGCTTGTCAGAAGCAGACTTGGATAATGTGTATCCTGCTAGCGACCTTAATATCGGTAAAGACAAAGCCACGTTACGTGAAATCTTAGAAATTCTAAACCGTGTGTATTGTAGTAGCATTGGGGCTGAATATTTCCACGTCACCACTGCCAAAGAAAAACGCTGGATTGAGAAATACCTTGAGCAAAATCTTGGCTTTATCCAATTTGACAATGAAAAACGCAAATCAATCCTTGAGCGCTTGACCGCTGCCGAAGGTTTAGAAAAATACCTTGCTCGCAAATATACAGGCGTGAAGCGTTTTGGTCTTGAGGGTGGCGAAAGCTTTATCCCAATGGTCAATGAGATGATTCAGCGTGCAGGTCAAAACGGCACAAAAGAAATGGTCATCGGTATGGCTCACCGTGGACGTTTGAATTTATTGGTCAATATTTTGGGTAAAAATCCAAAAGATTTGTTTGATGAATTTGATGGTAAAAAACAGCCAACCATGGGTTCAGGTGATGTGAAGTATCACAACGGCTTTAGCTCAAACGTGATGACACCAGGTGGCGAAGCTCACTTGGCATTGGCATTTAACCCATCGCACCTTGAGATTGTATCGCCTGTGTTGATTGGTTCGGTACGTGCAAGACAAGTTCGCCGTGATGACACAACAGGTGATAGCGTTCTACCAATCGTGGTGCATGGTGATGCGGCATTTGCAGGTCAAGGCGTGAACCAAGAAACCTTCCAAATGTCACAAACCCGTGCGTATGCCACAGGTGGTACATTACACATTGTCATTAATAACCAAGTTGGCTTTACCACTAGCCGTATCGAAGATGCTCGTTCAACCGAGTATTGTACCGATATCGCTAAAATGGTACACGCACCGATTTTCCATGTAAATGGCGATGACCCAGAAGCCGTGGTGTTCTTGGCACAGCTTGCCCATGACTACCGTCAAGCGTTCCACAAAGATATCGTGATTGATATGTACTGCTACCGCCGTAACGGTCATAACGAAGCAGACGAGCCATCAGCCACTCAACCATTGATGTATTCGGTCATCAAAAAATTACCAACCACCCGTGAGCTATATGCCAAAAAATTGGCAAGCGAAGGCGTATTGGCGGACAGCGATGCAGTGGGCTATGAAGACCATTATCGTGAGTCATTGGACAAAGGCGAATATGTTGCCAGTGCGTTGGTACTTGAGCCAAACAAAGGCTTGTATGTCGATTGGACACCTTACCTAGGTCATAAACTTGAAGATGATTGGAACACAGGTGTCAGCCTTGATAAACTCAAAGTTTATGGCGAGCGTATGGCTCAAATGCCAGAAGGCTACGAATTACAACGTCAAGTGGCAAAAGTCGTTGAACAACGTCTAGCCATGCAAACAGGGCAAGAACCACTGAACTGGGGTGCTGCGGAAACCTTAGCCTATGCGTCATTGGTTGATGAAGGCTATCCTGTGCGTATCACAGGGGAAGACGTGGGTCGTGGTACGTTCTCACACCGCCATTCAGAACTTTATAACATGAAAGATGGCAGTATGTATGTGCCATTGGCAAACATAACTCCAAACCAAGCCCGTTTTGATACCTTTAACTCATTGTTATCAGAAGAAGCGGTATTGGCGTTTGAATATGGCTATGCGACCACTGTGCCAAATGCGTTAGTCATTTGGGAAGCCCAGTTTGGTGACTTCGCCAATGGTGCTCAAGTGGTGATTGACCAGTTTATCTCAAGTGGTGAAACCAAATGGCAACGTCTATGTGGTTTGACCATGTTGTTACCACACGGCTACGAAGGTCAAGGCCCAGAGCATTCATCAGCACGTCTTGAGCGTTATTTGCAGTTGTGTGCCGAAGACAATATGCAAGTGATTACACCGACCACGCCTGCACAGATTTTCCATGCCCTACGCCGTCAGGTAATTCGCCCAGCACGCAAACCAATGATTGTGATGTCACCAAAATCATTGCTACGTCATAAACTTGCGGTTTCGACTCTTGATGACTTAGCGACTGGTAAATTTGAAACCGTCATCAGCGAAATCGACCAACTTGACAATAACAAAGTCACTCGTTTGGTACTGTGTGGTGGTAAAGTGTATTACGACCTACTGGAAAAACGCCGTGAATTGGGCTTGGATAATGTGGCTATCGTGCGTATCGAGCAACTTTATCCATTACCAGAAGCACGTATCTTGGAAGAAGTAGCAAAATATCCAAACCTTGAAGGCATCGTGTGGACACAAGAAGAGCCACGCAATCAAGGGGCTTGGTACTATCTTGCACCGCACCTATTCCGTCTGATTGCACCACCAAAACCTGCGACACGCCCAACCAAAGCTCATCTACTTGAGCCAGTGGCACGCCCATCATCGGCAGCCCCAGCGGCAGGTTCGATGCAGATGCACACCGCACAGCAGAAGAAAGTGGTCAACGATGCGTTAGGTATCAGCGAGTAATTATCAGACCAACAAAGGATAGCCAAACATTGGCTATCCGCTTTGCTATTTAATAGATTAAATTTTAGATACTAAACCCAATAAATGTACTGTAGGGGCTTATTGAATAAGCCCAATTTTAAAAAATCAGAAATTTAAAATCTTAAAGGGCGTAAGCATTACGCCCCAACAATTTAAATTTTGGGTTTAGTATAAAATGATTATTAAACGTGTTTAATGAAAAACAAGTTTTAACCCCATTGCCAAAATTACAACATTCATAGGAGAAATCTCATGGCAGAAATCAAAGTCCCCGTATTCCCAGAGTCAGTTGCCGATGGTACGATTGTGGCGTGGAACTTCAACGAAGGCGACCAAGTAAGCCGTGATGCGGTACTTGCCGAAATCGAAACCGACAAAGTCGTGATGGAAGTCGTTGCCCAAACTGATGGCGTATTGTCAAAAATCATCAAAAATGTGGACGAAACTGTACTATCAGCTGAAGTAATCGGTGAGTTAACCGAAGGTGCAGTTGCTTCACCAAAAGCTGAGCCAACTGCTGAAAGCTTGAGCGAAAAAGAAGCGGATAAAGGCACAACTGTTGCCCCAGAATCAGTTGCTGCTCCTGTACAGGCAAAAGGTGCTGAAGAAGCCCATAAAGACCAAGCCCCAGCCGTGCGTAAAGCTGCTAATACCACAGGCGTAAACCCTGCGGATGTGGAAGGTTCTGGTCGTGGCGGTCGTGTCACCAAAGAAGACATGGCAAACCCAACTTTGAAAGCTAACAACAGCATTAAATCAGACAACGGTCAAGTGGTTGCCAATGCTGTGGGTCAACGTGTTGAAAAACGTGTACCAATGACTCGCTTGCGTGCAAGAGTGGCAGAGCGTCTATTAGCCGCTACCCAAGAAACCGCCATGTTGACCACCTTTAACGAAGTCAACATGAAACCAATCATGGAATTACGCTCAGAGTTTAAAGACCGTTTTGAAAAACGTCATGGCGTGAAATTGGGCTTTATGTCGATTTTCGTTAAAGCTGCTACCGAAGCGTTGAAACGCTTCCCAGCTGTAAATGCGTCAATTGACGGTAATGACATTGTTTATCATGGCTACTATGATGTAGGCGTGGCGGTATCTAGCGACCGTGGTCTAGTTGTACCTGTATTGCGTGACACTGACCAAATGGGTATGGCTGACATCGAAAAAACCATTGGCGACATGGCAAGCAAAGCCCGTGACGGCAAATTGGCGATTGAAGACATGACTGGCGGTACATTCACCATCACCAATGGCGGTGTGTTTGGTTCATTGATGTCAACCCCAATCATCAACCCACCACAAACGGCGATTTTGGGTATGCACGCCACCAAAGAACGCCCAATGGCTGTGAATGGCGAAGTGGTAATTTTACCAATGATGTACTTGGCATTGTCGTATGACCACCGTTTGATTGATGGTAAAGAAGCGGTACAATTCTTGGTCACTATCAAAGAATTGGTCGAAAACCCAGCGATGTTGTTGCTTGACCTATAATGATTAACTGTTAGTTTTTATATATCAAGTTTGGGGCTATTTGCAACCTGTAGATAGCCCTAAGTTGCGGAGATATCTGTTAAGGAAGTATGTATGACAATGATTATCCAAACTACGCTATCTGAATTTCAACAATATATGGCACAGCATGATTTAGCTGATGATACGCCGTTATTGATTGCAGTTGACGGTGCGAATGAAGTTGGCATAGCATCTTCTCGTTTGAATGCCTTGTCATCTTATACAGATGTGTCTGCTAAAAAACTATTTCAGCAATTTTTGTCAAAATTATCACCACAAGCCCCTACACAAGGTAGCTCAAACCAAAATACAGTTGAGCCTATTGCTAAAAAACAAGACTTCTCTGATTTGGCAAATAGTGAGGTATTTGGTATGTGGAAAGATAGAGATGATATTGGTGATAGTACAGAATATATTCGTAAGCTAAGAAGGCAGGAGTGGTAGATTGCAACGCTTACTGATAGATAGTGACGTGCTGATAGAGTTATGGCGTGGTAAGCCTGAGGCAATAAATACGATTCAGCAATATGCGAAAACCAATATATTAGCCATTAGTGTTGTCACTTGGTATGAGTTGATTGTTGGTTGTCGAGATAAGAAAGAGTTGCTAAGTGTTACCCATTTTTTGGAAGATTTTGAGCTAATATTAATACATGAGCAGATTTCAAAAGGGACACAAACATTATTGACACAATACCGCTTAAGTCATGGGTTGCTAACATCGGATGCGTTAATCGCCTCAACAGCAATCACGCATGGTCTTGAGTTGTTGTCACGCAATCAAAAAGACTTTCGCTTTATTCAAAATTTAAACTTATTGCCATACCCATAATATGATGGGCTAGCGATATTGCGAATTGATATATTTAAAACTAGCATGACCATTTAAACCTAAAAAATAAGGAATAGTAATATGAAAACCAGTTACGATTTAGTGATTATCGGTGGTGGACCAGGTGGCTACGAAGCCGCTATCCGTGCAGGTCAGCTTGGTATGAGCGTTGCTTGTATCGAAAAACGTGTTAATAAAGGCGAGCCAGCCCTAGGCGGTACTTGCTTAAACGTTGGCTGTATCCCATCAAAAGCCCTACTTGACAGCTCACACCGCTACGAAGCGACCAAACACGACCTAGCCGACCACGGTATTACCACGGGTGACGTTGCTATCGACATCAGCAAAATGTTAAGCCGTAAAGACACCATCGTCAAACAATTGACAGGTGGCGTGGCAGCCCTACTAAAAGGTAACGGTGCAGACTGGCTACAAGGTACAGGCACATTGCTAGATGGTAAAGGTGCGGATAAACAAGTCCAATTCAACCCATTAGACGGCTCTGCACCGACTACTATTACCGCCAAAAACGTGATTTTGGCATCAGGTTCTGTGCCAATTGATATCCCAGTTGCCCCAATTGACAACGAATACATTGTCGATTCAACAGGTGCGTTAGAATTTGCCGAAGTCCCAGCCCGTCTAGGCGTGATTGGTGCAGGCGTGATTGGTCTTGAGCTAGGTTCAGTATGGCGTAGATTGGGTGCAGAAGTCGTGGTATATGAAGCCATGCCAGATTTCCTAGCCGTTGCAGACAAAGCCGTAAGCAAAGAAGCTGCCAAACTATTGAAAAAACAAGGTTTAGACATCCGTGTCGATACCAAAGTCACCAAAGCCGAAGTCAAAGACGGTAAAGTTGTGGTCACTGCCGATACCAAAGGCGTGGCAGGCGAAGAAGTCTTTGATAAGCTGATTGTGTGCGTAGGTCGCCGTGCTTATAAAGAAAACCTTTTGGGTGAAAACTCAGGTGTTGAATTGACTGAGCGTGGATTGGTTGCGGTGAATGATTTCTGCCAAACCAACCTAGATGGCGTGTATGCGATTGGTGACTTGGTGCGTGGTCCAATGCTTGCTCACAAAGCGATGGAAGAAGGCATGATGGCGGTTGAGCGTATTCATGGCGAAAAAGTTCAAGTTAATTATGACACCATTATCAGTGTTATCTACACACATCCAGAGATTGCATGGGTTGGTCTGACCGAAGAACAAGCCAAAGAGCAAGGCTATGAAGTCAAAGCTGGTCAATTCGGTCTAGCTGCCAATGGTCGTGCGTTAGCGGCAGGTGAGGGCGAAGGCTTTATCAAAGTCGTTGCCGATGTCAAAACTGACCGTTTATTGGGTATGCACGCCGTGTGTGCAGGGGCTGGCGATATCGTGCATCAAGGTATGATTGCGATGGAATTCGTCTCTAGCATCGAAGATTTACAGTTGATGACCTTTGCTCACCCAACCATTTCAGAAGCGGTACACGAAGCGGTACTTTCTGCGGACGGTCGTGCGATTCATGCGATTCAACGTAAACGTAAATAATTGATGTGGTAATATGGCAAAGCCAACGGTTTATATCGAAACCACGATTCCCAGTTTTTTCACGGCACGTCCCAGTTCAGATGTGGATGCGTCAGCGAAAAAACTGGCAACCATTCAATGGTGGGATGAGCAACGTTTTGCATTTGATTTAGTGACTTCAAATTTAGTCATTGAAGAGGCAGAGCGAGGGCATCCAGAGGCATCCAAACGCCGACTTGATTTTTTAGAGCCGATTGCGTTATTGGTGTCGAATGAACATTCATTGAAATTAGCACAGTATTTGGTTGAGCAACACGCATTACCTACCAATTCACTAATGGATGCACACCATGTGGCATTGTCAGCAATTTTCCAAGTCGATTATTTACTCACTTGGAATTGCAAACACATTGCCAATGCTACCATGCGTGATAAAATTGCGTTATCGTGTGAGGCAATGGGATTTGTTGCACCAAAACTATGTACGCCTGCTGAACTGATTGATTTAACTGGATTTTAAGGAGAATAGTATGGATAACAACCGTGAGTATTCAATGACAAGCGATGATATCATCAATGAAATCCATGAAACCCGTGAAAAAATCATGGCAGAATGTAAGGCAAAGAACATTACTTTAGTAGATTTTCTTGCTCAAAGTGAAACTGTGCAAAAGTATATGAAAAATCGTCAAATTGTGCCAATGCCATATAATCCAAACTCAAAGTTAGACCAACTGGCTTTGAATTAGAAATTTTTCACCCAAACGACTGATGCTTTTTTATCAGAATATTTAAAAAATCTTTAAACCAAACCCATAAATTCAACAAGGAAAATCACATGAATTTACATGAGTATCAAGCCAAAGAATTGCTAAAAAGCTATGGACTACCTGTCCAAGAAGGTATCGTTGCCAAAAACGGTGACGAAGCCGCTGCTGCCTTTGACAAAATGGCTGGCAACGCAGGTGCAGTTGTAGTAAAAGCCCAAGTTCACGCAGGTGGTCGTGGTAAAGCAGGTGGCGTAAAAATCGCTAAAACTCGTGAAGAAGCCAAAGCCATTGCCGAAGAATTGATTGGCAAAAACTTGGTTACTTACCAAACTGACGCAAACGGTCAGCCAGTAAACAGCGTACTTATCGCCGAAGATATGTACCCAATCGCCACCGAATTGTACTTAGGTGCAGTCGTTGACCGCTCAAGTCGCCGTGTGACATTTATGGCATCGACTGAAGGCGGTGTTGAGATTGAAAAAGTTGCCGAAGAAACCCCAGAAAAAATCCTAAAAGTTGAAGTTGACCCACTGGTCGGTTTACAACCAAGCCAAGCCCGTGAAGTGGCTTTCAAATTGGGTCTTGAAGGCAAACAAATCAACGAATTTGCTAAATTAATGACTGGTGCTTATCAAGCCTTTATCGAAAATGACTTTGCCTTGTTTGAAATCAACCCATTAGCCGTACGTAAATCTGGCGAATTGGCGTGTGTGGATGCCAAAATCGGTATCGACTCAAATGCCCTTTACCGTTTACCAAAAGTGGCTGAGCTACGTGACAAAACCCAAGAAAATGAGCGTGAATTAAAAGCTTCAGAATTTGACCTAAACTACGTTGCCCTAGAAGGTAACATCGGTTGTATGGTAAACGGTGCTGGTCTTGCAATGGCGACCATGGACATCATCAAACTATACGGCGGTCAACCAGCCAACTTCCTAGACGTAGGTGGCGGTGCGACCAAAGAACGTGTGGTTGAAGCGTTCAAATTGATTCTTGAAGACAAGTCTGTTCAAGGCGTATTGATTAACATCTTCGGTGGTATCGTACGTTGTGACATGATTGCCGAAGCCATTATCGCTGCGGTGAAAGAAGTCAATGTGACTGTACCAGTTGTTGTCCGTCTTGAAGGTAACAACGCTGAATTAGGTGCAAAAATCCTTGACGAATCTGGCTTGAAATTGATTTCTGCACAAGGTCTGTCAGAAGCAGGTCAAAAAATCGTTGATGCTGTAAAGAACGTATAAGCAAAATGCCTAATTAAGTGTTATGTTTGAAAAGTAGGTTGGGTAGAGCCAAGCGATACCCAACAGATAGATAGGTTAAGGGTGTTGGGTGTCGCAAGCTCCACACCAACCTACAAAAAATTCATGTTAAAAAATCGTCAAAATTCCCAAAAAAGGAAAAACAATGAGCGTATTAATTGGAAAAGACACCAAAGTATTGGTGCAAGGTTTTACAGGTAAAAACGGTACATTGCATTCAGAGCAATCAATTGCTTACGGTACTAACATCGTTGGTGGTGTGACCCCAGGTAAAGGCGGTACAACTCACCTTGACCGTCCTGTGTTTGACACCATGGACGAAGCGGTAAAAGCCACAGGTGCAAATGCGTCAGTGATTTTTGTACCAGCCCCTTTCGTACTTGACTCAATCGTTGAAGCGATTAACTCAGGCGTAAAATTGGTTGTTGTGATTACCGAAGGCGTACCAACCCTAGATATGCTAAAAGCCAAACGTTTCTTAGAAAACCACAATGCTGACTTAGTCGCAAAAGGTGAAGAAATCGTGCGTATGGTTGGACCAAACTGCCCAGGCGTTATCAGCCCAGGTAAATGCAAAATCGGTATCATGCCAGGTCACATCCACCAAGAAGGTAAGGTCGGTATCATCTCACGTTCTGGTACATTGACGTATGAAGCCGTTGCCCAAACCACCAAACTTGGCTTTGGTCAATCAACTTGTATCGGTATTGGTGGCGACCCAATCCCAGGTATGAACCAAATCGATGCACTTAAATTGCTACAAGACGACCCACAAACCGAAGCGATTGTACTCATCGGTGAAATCGGTGGTACAGCGGAAGAAGAAGCGGCTGCTTACGTTAAAGACCACGTAACTAAGCCAGTTATCGGCTATATCGCTGGTGTGACTGCACCAAAAGGTAAACGTATGGGACACGCAGGGGCAATCATCTCTGGCGGTAGCGGTACTGCTGAAGAGAAATTCAAAGCCTTTGAAGCCGCTGGTATCGCTTATACCCGTGACCCATCAAAAATCGGTGAAAAAGTTAAAGAAGTCACTGGTTGGTAATTATCGGTTATTTAAGTAAGAAATAATACCATTTTTGTAGGGGCGTATTGTATACGCCCACTATGCAAGAAATCAAAAAATTGATATCTTAAATAGGGCGTAAGCCTTGCGAAGCAGTGCTTCTCACCTACGACTTCAAATTTTTGGTTTGGTATAATAAAAAAGCAGAAGGTTAATGACCTTCTGCTTTTTTATGCGATGGCAAATGTCAATGGGCTAAATTTTTGTGACATTCATTTTGTCAGGGATTTGACTAATTGGCTGTAGCAATGCCACCGCTTGCTCAACGGTTTCACAGATAATTAAATTATTCAAATCTTCTTGTTTCATAAAGCCTTGTTCAAAGGTAAACTGTAATTGTTTTACCAAGTGGTCATAAAAACCATTTACATTTAAAATAATCATGGGTTTTTGGTGTTGATAAAGCTGTCGCCATGTGGCAATTTCCATGATTTCTTCAAGTGTACCAAGTCCGCCAGGCAGGGTAATAAAGGCACTGGCATACTCTGCCATGATGGCTTTACGTGTGTGCATGGTGTCAGTCAAATGCAAGCGAGTCAACCCCTCATGGGCAATTTCACGCCCAAGCATAAACTCAGGAATCACACCCACAGCGATACCGCCTGCATCAATCACCCCATCCGCCACCGCACCCATACAGCCAATCACCGCCCCACCATATACCAGCCCCATGTTGGCACTAACCAGTGCTTCCCCCAAAGCTTTGGCGGTATTCATATAAATGGGATGATTGCCCGTGCGTGAGCCACAATACACCGCCACCAATGGTATCTCAATGCTGTCAAAATTGATGACCTGTTTTAATTCGCTAATTTGTTTGCTGGTAATAACTTCAACTTGACTCATATTCGCTCCTATGTGGTCAACTCTTATTTTTTTCAAAATTATCGTCCAATCCCATAATAAGGGGCAATCAATGTGGCTTTATCCACATTGTTAATGGCATTTTTGGCATCAAAAATGGGTATCGCCACCGCATTGAGTTTGGCAATGTTTGGCGATACTGGTAATGACCAATTAATAATAAATAATGCCTCGGCTTGGTTGAGTGGCTCGTAAGCATCATCGACCAATTCAAATAACGGATTATCGCCGTATAATTCTGATAATTCAAAAGCGGTATTGGTGGCATAAATTTGGGTTTTAATCTGATATGACCACAATAAATTGAGCAACGGGTGAATCGCTGAATTGGTGGTACGTCCTGTACCATCTCGATAGCCTGCCCCCCAAATCATTACGGTTTTATGCTCAATAAAACCATCAAAATGTCGCCAAAATTTGCGAAAAATCAGCTCTTTTTGGTCTTCATTCACTGATTGCACTGCTTTGATAAGTTCACTGGTAACTTGATGTTGGCAAAATTGGGCATTTAATTGCTGTAATTCCAACGGCAAAGCTTTACCACCAAACCCCCAACCTGCCGACAAAAATCCATTACCAATACGACTATCCAGCCCCATCATAGCTTGCACCTCATGGATATTCACTTGCAGGCTATCGGCAAGACGTGCCAATTCATTCATAAAGCTAATACGAGTGGCAAGCATGGTCATGGTACTGGCACGAGCAAAGGCGACTGTTTTGATATTGGCAAAATAATAGCGTTCTGCATTTTTGAGGAAAAATAATAAAATCGCTGACTGTTGGTGGCTATTGGGCGTTTTTTCACCAATAAGTACCAAGTCTGGGTGTAGCATCGAGCTAAAATTTTCGCCATCTTTCATAAAAGTCAACGGAAAATAAAACACCCACTGACTTGCCAAATCGTCTGCCAATTGCTCAACGGCTTCGGCTTGGGTCAAACCACTTAAAATAATCTGCTGATGCGGACTGGTAAATTGTTGGCGAATACTGGTCAAACTCTCAGCATTGACAGTGTCCAAAAACAGCCAAATGGTGGCATGTTGATGGCTAGATTGTTGGAAATAGCCTTGTTGTAACGCTTGATTCAAGTCTAAAATGGTGATTTTTTGTTCGCTTGTATAAAGTTGCCAAAAAGATACCAACTGACGCTCAAAACGATAGTGATTGAGTACCGCTTCGACTTGATTGGGGTCACATACCAAGGTAACCTGTTTATCCAAACTTGCCATCACAATACAGGCATTTAATGACTCATTACTCGCCCCAATGATAAAGATTTGTTCTGAATTTTTCATAGTGATACTACTTATTGGCTGGTTTGATAGTGAAATACATCAGTTAAGACTCACGGTTTTAACCAAATCGTAGGTTGGGTAGAGCTTGCGATACCCAACAATTTGAATGGTTTAGGTTGGCTGTCATGCTTCCGCCCAACCTACAAATGGCATTTTTGCGTAAGCCATATCAGTGCGGTTAAAAGATGGAGAAAGATGGCTATTGGGCGTGTTTTATCCATTGTAATAATTGCTGGGTGGAGCTGTCAAAACGCTCGCTATCAATGGCATGTTGCGAATCGGTCAATGCCTCAAACACGCTGTTTGCCATGACTTTGCCCACTTCCACACCCCATTGGTCGAATGGGTTAATTTGCCAAATTACGCTCATCACATACACCTTATGCTCGTATAACGCAATCAATGCCCCCAATGTTTTGGGCGTGAGCGAATTCAGTAGCAAAGTGGTCGAGGGTTGGTCGCCTCGATAGCGTTTAAAATCACTAAATTTATCATCGACTTGCGTGGCTGTGCCTCGTACCGCTTGATTGCCAAACGCCAATACTTGACTTTGAGCCAAACAGTTAGCAAGCGATAATTGGTGCTGTTCGGTCAAAGACGGCTGATTGTGTTGCTTATTATCATATCGCCGAATGGGGGCAATAAAATCGCAACTCACTGCTTGCGTGCCTTGGTGCAATAACTGATAAAAAGCGTGTTGGGCATTTGAGCCGATATCCCCCCATAAAATCGGACAAGTATCGTAATTGACAGTTTCGCCATTACGTTTGACCGATTTGCCGTTACTTTCCATTTCAAGTTGGGTCAAATAATTGGGGAAAAATGACAAACGTCCATCATACGGCAGAACGCTATGAGCATTGATATCCAAAAATGTGCTATTCCACACCCCAAGCAAGCCCAAAATCACGGGCATATTTTTGCTAAACTCAGCAGTGGCAAAATGCCTATCCATCGCATTCGCCCCTGCCAGTAGCTCATAAAAGTTTGGCATACCAATCTTTATCGCAATCGCCAACCCAATCACCGACCACATCGAAAACCGCCCACCGACCCAATCCCACAGCATCAGTTGATTGTCTGAGTGAATCCCCCATTCGCTCATTTTATCGGCTTTGGTGGAAATACCGATAAAATGTCGGCGTAAAATCGTGGCTTTGTTGTTATGACTGGCAAGCAACCATGATAGGGCAGTTTTGGCATTGGATAAGGTGTCAATCGTGCCAAAAGATTTGGAAGACAGAATAAATAAGGTGGTTTTTGGGCTTAAAACTTTAAGCAAATTATCCAGTTGCGTGCCGTCCATATTCGACACAAAATGCACATTAATCGCTGTATCTGCCCACTCTGAGAGTGCAGTGGTCGCCATCAACGGCCCAAGGTCAGAACCACCCACCCCAATATTTACCACATCGGTAATTGCCTTGCCTGAATAGCCACGCCACACGCCATCACGGATACGATTTACTAGGTTTTCTGCTTTGTCTAGGCTGTCATGCACTTGCTCAATGACATTATGACCCTCGACCATCACGCATTCGCCTTTGGGCTGACGTAGGGCAGTATGTAAAGCAGGGCGGTTTTCGGTATCATTGACGACTTCCCCTGACAATAATCGCTGAACTTCTGCTTTTAATCCACGTTCATTTGCTAACGCAAGCAATGCCTCAAAAATCACTGGGGTGATTTTTTGCTTGCTAAAGTCCATCAAAATATCGCAGGCTTGAACTTGATAAGCGGTGGCTCGTTGAGTTTGTTGCTCAAATAACGTGGTCAAATTAGGGATTGTTTGGGCTAAGGTTTGTAAAGTTGTCCAGTGGTCGGTAGGCTTCATGTTTTTTAACCTTATTACGTTCTTGTAAATTCCACATCAGGTTTGGGACGATAGCGTTCAATGGTCTTTTGATACGTGTCCATAAAATACTGCTTAAATACGCCATAATCGCCTGTTTCATAATAATTAACGATACTTTTGGCGTAGTCCGTCACTTGCCCAACATGAAAAATAATCGGAAAAAATCCTGCCTGCATCAAAATATACAGTAATGTATTACGAGCCGTGCGTTTATTGCCATCAATAAAATATTGTAGATAATCTAAATTATTATGTAAATATAACGCTCGCTCAACGGGATGGCTATATTTTTCACTAATCGTTAACAAGTAATTTAGTTCTTCATCCAGTTTTTGTGAGGAAGATAAAGGCTGATAATCTGTGCCACCAATCGTGACTGAGCTATTTCTGACCACACCTCGCTGTGATTGTACCACCAACTTATCAGTAATCATGGCATGTTGGTCTTTGATAAAGGATTTTAGATTAATCATTTCGTCATTATCTAACGCATTGATAATACTGGTAAATGCTTCACGCAAATTTAGCAACATAATCGCATCAGAATACAACTTACCGCCTGCTGTTTGCCCCATTTTCAATAGGGTTAGGGTATCAAATTGGTCATAAGTATTGCCTTCAAGCTTGGCAGAGCTATACACAAAATCAATGCCAATTTCCTCAAGATTACGATGATTGGCTAACAAATAATCGACCGATAATTCGGCTCGATAACCCTCAAATAACGTTTTTTCAGCTTCCGTTAAAATTGGCTTATAGTCCAAATGGTTAGGATTATAATTCATGCTAATTACTTTCCAATTTGTTCGGCAAAATAACACACCGCCTGTAAGTAGCTTTGCATATCACCGCCATCAAAGCTATTACCCACCATTGACACCACTTCCACCCCTTGTGTGCTAATCAAGGCATCAATCGCATCGGTCAGTTGAATTTCACCGCCCACGCTTGGGGCAGTTTTTGCCAAATAATCAAAAATCGCATTGTTAAACACATAGCGACCCACCACCGCAAGGTTTGATGGAGCGTCTTCCGCTTTGGGTTTTTCGACAAACCCAGTCACGCCAAAGGATTGATTGGTATCAATTTTTTCTACCATTTGGGTAGTGGCAAGTTTGGCGATACCATATTTATGAATATCCGCTTCGGCAACAGGGTCAACCAAAATCTGTGAATGTCCTTGCTTATCAAACTCGTTTAGCATAAATGCCAAATTATCCTGTTGATAATTGGTGGTAAATGGATTGATAATCACATCGGGTAATAGCACCGCAAAATGATTATCGCCCACCACGCTACGAGCTTGTAGCACCGCATGACCCAGACCCAATGGCTTACCTTGACGTACGCTGGTCACGGTCACGCCAGCAGGAAGCCAGTTAAGGCTGTCGGCTAATGCGTTTTTACCTTTGTCACGCAATTGGGTATCAAGCTCACTATTGATATCAAAGTAGTTTTCGATGGCGGTTTTTTGGGCATGATTAACCAACACAATATTGGTAATCCCTGAGGCAATCGCCTCTTCGACCACATATTGAATGGCAGGTTTATTGCCCAATGGTAATAGCTCTTTTGGCACGGCTTTTGATAAAGGTAACATTCGAGTACCAAAGCCTGCGACAGGGATAACAGCATGAGTGATGGTCGGCATGAAACGCTCTCTTAATCAAAGGATGGGTAAATGTCAGCTATAATAACACTGGGAGGGTAATAAAGTGAAGTGCTTTCCATAGGGGCTTTTTGACATCCTATAATGGGGCAAATCAGATAACACTTATACAATAAGCCCCTCCCCTTTAGACGTGATAAATATCGGTTGGGTTTTGTGCCAAAGAAGGCATTGAAGGTTGGTGGCAAAACGGAATAAGGGCGAGTAGTTGCGGATTGGCTTGCCCTCGTTCTCGCTGTTTATACATATCCTCGACCATCCGAGCCTGTTGCTCAACGCCATAGCTTAAAAACCCTTTCCCCTCGCACAATGTATAGCTGTATCTACGGTTAAATAAGGCTTTGCGAAACACAGCAATGCCTTGTTGTAATTGCCAAATGTGGGTCAGTTCATGCACCAGCCAAGCCCTTAGCTCTAAGGGTTGATGGCTAAAGTCGTCTAGCCAGTCATGGCGATTAAAGTAGATATTGCCATTGGGCGATACAGCGTAGTTTTTGAGTACCCACCATGCGGTCTTGATGCGGATGTTTGATGTGTCTAGGGTGTCGCCGAACACGGATTGGGCGATGGCGATTTCGCCTTGGGTAAGGGGGCGGGATTTTGATTGTTCAAATATCATGTTAAGTTACTATTTGAAATGGTTTTAGGGGCTTGTTTGGGGTATGGTAATAGGCATAATAGCAGATTTTTAAGGGAATTTATGAAGCGTTTAGGTTTAAAATTTCACCTTAACTTTTTGCAGAGATTGGCAAATTCCTCTATAGTATGATTTAAACTCAATTTTTTAAGGAGTGGTTATGCTTATTGACCTACCGCTGACGGCGGAAGAAGTCGTTTATGTCACCAACAATGCCAAA
The DNA here is from genome assembly GCF_048551375.1 of Moraxella sp. TY6. Taxonomy (NCBI): domain Bacteria; kingdom Pseudomonadati; phylum Pseudomonadota; class Gammaproteobacteria; order Moraxellales; family Moraxellaceae; genus Moraxella; species Moraxella sp. TY6. The sequence goes on from NZ_JBLYZJ010000020.1 coordinate 30,421, forward strand.
CAACAAGGCATTGAGGTTACGGAGTTGATGGCAAATGCGATTCGTAAAGATATGCCGTTTTATTATGATAGAGAGCGTATGGACAAAGCCATCGCCTCACCTCGTGTTGAAGTGCCAAAATCTGCCCTTAAAGATTTTGAAACCTTTGAAAAATGGCTTGATGGGGCATTGTGATTGTGGATTTATCCTATCATCCGCCTTTTGAGTTGCCTCGTGGTGACTATCTAACCTACGAATAATTTTTATACTTCCAATGAATCAAATCCCCCTCGCCCAACGCCTCCGCCCCACCACCCTCGACCAAATCATCGGGCAAACCCACCTACTTGGACAAAACGCCCCCATCAGACGCATTGTCGAACAAGGCTATCTCCCCTCCATGATTCTGCACGGTGAGGCAGGCATTGGCAAAACCACCCTCGCCATGCTCCTTGCCAATGCCGTGAACCGCCCGTTTCGCCCACTGTCCGCCATCAATGCAGGGGTCAAAGAACTGCGAGAAGTATTGGCAAAAGATGACGGCTTATTTTATGAACCGCCTGTGGTATTTGTCGATGAAATCCACCGCTTTAACAAAGCCCAACAAGATGCCCTCCTCGGTGCAGTCGAGGCAGGCGATATCACGCTGATTGGGGCGACCACCGAAAATCCGTCCTTTAGCGTCAACAACGCCCTACTCTCTCGTTGCCAAGTGTATCGGCTTAAGCCATTGAGTGAAGACGAAATTAACCAAGTATTACAGCGAGCCATCACGCAAGATGAAGTGCTAAACAAGCTAAACATCGACATCCAATCTACCCAAACAATTTTTCAATTATCACAAGGCGATGCTCGTAAGGCATTGAATTTATTAGAACTCACCATCCAATCAAGTAATGGTAATCCGATTATCGTCAATGATGAAACGGTGAGTAAAGTCGCAGGTTCAAAGCTGATTCGCTATGACCGAGATGGCGAACAACACTATGACATTATCTCCGCCATGATTAAGTCGGTGCGTGGCTCTGACCCAGATGCGTCATTGTATTGGCTGGCTCGGATGTTGGTGGCAGGGGAAGACCCTGCGTTCATTGCTCGGCGGTTGGTGATTTTGGCGAGTGAGGATATTGGGCTTGCCAACCCCAATGCCTTGCTACTGGCGGACACGGCTTTACGCAGTGTGCAGAGTATCGGTATGCCAGAGGCGAGGATTATTTTGGGGCAAGTGGTGGTGTATTTGGCGACATCGGCAAAGTCGAACAGTAGCTATAAGGCGATTAATGAGGCGATGAAACTTGCCGAAAACGACCAATCACCTGTGCCACTGCACCTACGCAATGGCGTGACAGGCTTGATGAAGTCGCAAGGCTATGGGGCGAATTATATCTATCCACATGATTTCCCCAATCACTATCACCGACAGCAATATTTGCCTGACAACTTGGTGGGAACGCAGTTTTATCAGTTTGGCGACAATGCCAAAGAACAACAGACCTATGCGTTTATGCAGTGGTTAAAGGGATATTAATACAAATATACTGCTTTCCAAATTTTAAAATTACACTTAACGCCATCATTTTACCCCACCCCAGCCCTCCCCTTGGCAGGGGAGGGAGTTGTTCTCCCCCTGACAAGGGGGAGTTAGAGGGGGTATAGTTAATCAAAATTCCAAATATTTTTTATACGTCCACGCCCCCACGCTCAACACGGCAAACAGCACCGCCAACATGATTTGCAACCATAAAAACGCTTGATGACGCTTGCCAAATTCACTAAAGGTTTTTTTAGAATAACTGCCTTTGCTAAACCCATAGCTGTCATCTTCTCGCCAAGTGCCTTTTTGGTAATATCGTTGCATGTCAGTGATTAGGCGTGGCATATAGCCTGCCAACATATCCAGCGTGCCGACTTCGTCAAACACAGGGCTGATAGGGTCTTTGTCCTTGACTTTATCAAGGTTAATACAGTGCATACCCCACTCAGCAAAACGTTTATGCTCGTGTGAGCCATCGGTGAGTTTTCGCATATCTCGATGACGATTATCAGTGGTAATCATGCGATATAAATTGGTCACATCTAGCTCATTACCTTCAAGGTATTGTAAAAAATTACCTTCATAAAATAATAAAAATCCTGTAATGCCTGTTTTTTTATTATTTTTACTGGCAATTTCACAAATATCATGGAACGTGCTGTGATGAATACTCGCAGGTAACGTGATATGGCTAGTATACAGAATATAATAGATTGGCATAGGTTTTATACCGAATAAATGTTGACCAAAATACCTAATTATACTATGTCGCTTGGTCATCGACAATAGATAGGGTTTTTTCATTGTTCATTTTTTAATCAAATTATAGCACACCACCCATTAATTGTATACTTTTCAAGCAATTTATTTTGACTGGTGCATTCGTATTGATAAAAACATTATTCCATCACCGCTCGTATATTTTTACTCAATCCATCTGAATTTTACGTTATAATCAAAATCACTAAATATTTGATTTTGATAAGGCATTATGATTATGGCATTCAATACCATTCCCGAAATTTTAGACGATATCCGAGCAGGCAAAATGGTCATTCTGATGGATGACGAAGACCGAGAAAATGAGGGCGACCTCATCATGGCAGCCACCCATGTGCGTCCAGAAGACATCAATTTTATGATTACCCACGCCCGTGGTTTGGTGTGTTTGACACTGACCCAAGCTCGTTGTGAGCAGTTGGATTTGCCATTGATGAGTGATAAAAATGGGGCAAAATTTAGCACCAATTTCACCGTTTCTATCGAAGCGTCCGAAGGCGTGACTACAGGGATTTCGGCAGCCGACCGTGCTAGAACCGTGCAAGCCGCCGTGTCTGCGACTGCCAAGCCGTCTGATATCGTGCAACCAGGGCATATTTTCCCCATCATGGCACAAAAAGGCGGTGTGCTACACCGTGCAGGGCATACCGAAGCAGGCTGTGACTTGGCACGCCTTGCAGGGCTAGAGCCAGCCTCGGTGATTGTCGAGATTATCAAACCTGATGGCGAAATGGCTCGCCGTGATGACCTCGAAATCTTTGCCAAAGAACATAATCTCAAAATCGGTACGATTGCGGACTTGATTCAATATCGCATCAATAACGAACAAACCGTGGAAGAAGTCGAGCAATATACGCTTGATACTGAATTTGGCACATTTACCGCTTACCAATTTCAAGAATATGGCTCAACTGACAGCCATTTGGCATTGGTCAAAGGCAATCCGAGCGAAGGCGTGACCACTGTGCGTGTGCATAGTTTTCAGCCACTGCGAGATTTGCTTGGGGTAAAACCGCAAAATAACCACGGTAAAGGGAATTGGAGCATTCAGTCTGCATTAGCGGTGTTGGGTAAAGAAGAACGTGGCGTGTTTGTGTGGATTGGCAATGATAGCCCTATCAATATGGGTGAGGCATTGGATAATTATATCAACCAAAAACCCTCAGAGCCGTCAAAATACCAACCTTACCGTACCGTGGGCGTTGGGGCTCAAATTTTGCGTCATTTGGGGGTGAAAGATATGCAGTTATTGTCCTCACCGCTCAAGTTTAATGCCCTGTCAGGCTTTGGGCTAAATGTGGTGAATACGGTGACGAGTCCATCAAATGTTTGATAATCATCAAAATTTACCTTAACTAGCCATCATGTGTTGCAACATTTTACCATATGACATCGCATAAGGTTGCAACACATGTTTGTTTTGTTGGTTATCTTGGTACAACACCGCCATTTCCGCTACCACCTCAAGAGCTTGTCGAGCTGTCCATGTATACGTATCGAATTGCTTCAATAAATTACCAAATGAACAATTTTTATGTTGGTAAACATTGACATAGTGCATGACCCAATCTTCAAATATGTTTTTTTCTAGTCTACCCTGCACAATCAATTTCACTTGTTTATGACGAGGGTCTTGCTGAATCGTATGATATAAATTGATGATTGCCAGTTCTTCGCCTTCAAGATATTGCAAAAATTTATGGTCTTTAAAATACAAAAAACCCTTAATACCTGTAATGGGATTAACTCGGTGAGAAACCGTTAAAATATCAATTAGCGTATCGTGATTAAATTGAGCTTCTGCGGTAATGGTACTGGTATAAACAAGATAATAAACTGGGTGAGGCATTTTCCCCTCCTAAATCTGGTAAATTTAAAGTTATATTTTGGTAGTTTAAGCGTATCCCATACGTGTCCACACAACTCTTCTTATTTCTGATTTCTGATTTCTGATTTCTGATTTCTGATTTAAATCAATATAGCCCTTTTTTATTAAAAGCTTATTACAAATAACAACCAAAAATCAACTATTTATAAGAAATTTTGTTTAGAAAATCATCAACTCACTTTATTGAATATTTATGATTGCTTTCTAATGCTGTTAAATCCGCTCGTTGTTTATCGCTAATTGCTTGCTTTTGTTCCCCTTTCTCATCAAAAAACACCAACACCGATTCAAGGGTTGCCACCACCGCATGTTGGGCGGTGCTATAATAAACATACTCATGCACAAGGCTGGTATTACCGACTTTTTTGGCACGAATCCCAATCCACAAGGTATCTGGGTAAGTCACAGGGCGTAAATATTGGCAAGAAGAACTGGCTAGCACCGTAAAAGTAGTGGCATTAAACATATCCACCTGCTCCAAATAATGAATCCTCGCTCGCTGGGCATACTCATAATACACCACATTATTGACATGGTTAAAAGCATCCATATCGCCCCACTCCACGGCTTGTATATACACCACGGCATATTCATGTAATGGATGGGTGGCTTCGCTCGTGGCTTGGCGAATATGGGGGGCAATCGCATCTTGTGGCATGGTTTACATTCCTTCAATATTTATTTGATATTTCCCAGTAATGGAATCAACATTCCATACTGAAGTTACGCACTTCAATAAAAACAAGGTATTATAAAAAAAAGCAAGTCACTAAGAGCCGACAAATGAATAGAG
>NZ_JBLYZJ010000021.1:0-34703 GCF_048551375.1 Moraxella sp. TY6
AGATATCGGTTATTACTCTCAGCTTCTCAGTCGGCTTTTGCCGAATTAAAGCTGTTGAAGACTGCGTAACTTCAGTTGATAAGTTGTTTCATGGTAACTTCCTTGAGATTTAGAAAATAAATGGGTTAAAAATTAATTATTTAGCACGGCAGTTGTTGTAAATGATTTCGCTTGCTGGGTCAGATACCATAATTGTGCTACGTTTTACGTTACGGCTATTGATATCATTAGCAACAATACTAAAGTTGTTGTCATCACCAAACACCATGCCAGCAGAATCACTACGATATAGGTTAATTGGCATATTGCGAGTTTTACCATTTAGGTTGGATTCAGCAAAAGTTGGTAAACCTTGGGCATTAAAGCCATAGTTAACGGTTAAACGCTTACCCGATGAACAACGGTAGCTCACAACTTGTTCGCTTACGGTGTCTGCCAACGCTTCGGCACCGTCTTCTTGTGGCATATCTTCCGCCATGACACCTGTTGCGGTCAACGCAAGTAAAGTAGCGGTTACAACAGGAATTGCTTTTGCAAACAGTTTCATGATATCTCCAAAAAATTAAAAAATAGAAATGTTCTACCACATTGATAATATTGTTTAATTAAGATTATTTAAAGAATTAAGTAAGGTTGTTTTGATGATGTTAGTATAGGCGGTTGCTAACAATAGATATATGGTAAAAAAGTAATATTTTCTTACCAGTCTGTTTAGTTAATCATTAATTGTATCAAAATATTTCAGATATATTGCTATGAGGATAAATTCCCCACATTGACGCAAGCTAATTTTTTGCGTATGTTAAGCATCATCTTTTTATCAAATTAATCAAGGCAATGCTATGAGCCAATCTTCCTTTAATCCGACTTTTTTCCCCAATATGAATATCAATGTTGATACGAATACCAATACCAATACCAATAACCATACTGAAATGTTTGATGAGGGATTTTTTAGCCATTTTACTGAGATTATGGACGACATGGCGAGCAAACATAACCCACTTGCTGACTCACCGTATGTCATCGGTATGATGAGTGGTACAAGCCTTGATGGGCTGGATGCGGTGCTGTGCCAGTTTTATGAAATTGATGAGGATAATGATGAACCTGTCGAGATTTTGGCAACTGTGAGCGAGCCGTTTCCTGCGGATTTGCGAGAGGCGTTGTTGGCATTGACCGCCCCCAATGGCGTGGCGGATTTTATTCAACGGCATAATTTGGCATTTCAGAGTGAATTGGATGTGTTCGGTTGGGCGAGCGTGGCGTATGCCGAGTTTGCCAGTCAGTTGGTGCTAAAGCTGATGAACCAAGCCCAAGTCACGCCTGATGAGGTGATGGCGATTGGGTGTCATGGGCAAACCGTGCGTCACCGCCCAGAATGGGCGTTTAGCTTGCAACTGCTTGACCCCAATGTGCTTGCCGAACGCACAGGCGTGGCGGTGGTGAGTGATTTTCGCCGCCGTGATATGGCGGTGGGCGGGCAGGGAGCTCCCCTTGTTCCTACGTTTCATCATGCGATGTTTGGGCAAACCAGCCTTGCCAAAGCGGATAAATCAACGGTGATTTTGAATTTGGGCGGTATTGCGAATGTGACTGTTTTAAACGGCTTGGATAACGTGGTTGGTTTTGACACAGGTGTGGCGAATTTATTGCTCGATGCGTGGTGTGAACGTCATACAGGGCAAGCGTTTGATAAAAATGGCGATTGGGCGAAAACAGGGCAAGTGATTGAGCCATTGTTAAGCCTTTTACTGGCTCATCCTTATTTTGCCTTGCCTGCCCCCAAAAGCACAGGGCGTGAGGACTTTAATTTGACATGGCTAGATGAAAAACTGCATGAATTAAATCACGCTTTCCCCAATCTTGCCTATTCCCCTGCCGATGTGCAAGCGACTTTGACCGAATTGACAGCGGTGTCGGTGACTGATGCGATTCAATCGGTGAATAATGGTGAAAGTGGCGAATTATTTGTGTGTGGCGGTGGGGCGTACAATGGCTATTTGATGGAGCGGTTACAGGCGTTGTTGCCGAGTTGGACGGTGAAAAGTACCGAGGATATTGGGTTGTCACCCCGTTGGGTGGAGGCGGTGGCGTTTGGGTGGTTGGCACAGCAGACGATTACCAATCAGCCGAGTAACTTGCCAAGTGTGACAGGGGCGAGTAAAGCGGTGGTGTTGGGGCAGGTGTGTTTTTAATTAAAAGTTAAAATAAAAAAGGAAAGAGTTTAATTCTTTCCTTTCTATTATTTCAAATTGAGTTCTATTTTAAGACTCTTAAAGGATTATGTCTTGTCCTAAAATATTCTGAATTAGTCATATCTATTGATAATAATTTATTAATAAAGACTAACTCTACGCCCATAATTTTTGCAATATCTTCAATATAAAGATTTTTATATTGAGCTAAAACGACTAAACAGTTTTCTATTAAGCAAGGTTTCTCAATTTCTATCAAATTATCTTCGACTTCTTGAATTGCTTCACCGTTATTTTTCAAGTGTATAACGCCTTTGCGATATTGTGTTTCAGTAATTAAACCTAATTGTTTAGCACGATATAAAATTGCTGATTTATTAACCTTAAAAAGCATTTTGAACTCTGAAATTTTATTCCAGTTAAATCTTCCTGTTGGTGATATCATTTTAGGAAAGTATTTGAGCATAATAACTCTAGGTAGAAGAAATGCCCCTGCAAAATGATTTGCTTGACTTTCAGTTTCTCTACATCCTGTGATAATGCCTTGATGAAACAGTAAATGTCCCAATTCGTGGGCTAAGTCAAATCTTAATCGACAAGGATTTTGCTTTATAGAACTTCTTACAATAATAGGGCGATATAACGCAACTGATAGTGCATCAATATCTGAGTTATTACCATGATTATCATAAGACAGGACGAAAACACCTTTGCTTTCGCAAAGTTTTGTCATATTACTTATAGCACCTTGTCCTAGCCCCCAATATTTACGACAATATTCTGCAATTCTTTCGATATCATTTGGGTTGTTAATATCAAAATTTTTATCAGTTAAATCAGGTAAGTCAATTTTAGGAAAAATCACACCGTTTTCTTCAATTATTTCTAAAAATCTTTTTATATAATCGGCAGTCGAAACAATAGACTGTTTATCCAAATCTTTGGTTCGATGTAATTTTCTAAAATGTACTTGCTCTTCCTGTATGATGGGTTCTTTTTTCATAAAAAAACTAGGCTTAACTTGATAAATATCTGCTAGTTTTTCAATGTATTGGTCGGCAGGTTTTTGACCTGTCTCAAACTGGTGTAAATATTGGCGAGTTATACCAAGTTTATCAGCAACTTCTTGCAACGACATTTTATGAAAATATCGAACTAATTTTAGTTCGATATTATTGATTTCATTCAACATAGATTACCTCACATAAACTACTTTTGGCACAGGAAGTATTTATAATCAATCTGATTTTGTGCCATTGTGCTTATCTTTGCTTTCAGAATAAACTTGTGGTTTATTTACAGAAATTTCTTTAGATGGTGCAGAGATTTCAATATCATTAATATTAATTTCAACCGCTTCATCTAAATCAGACCAAAAATCTGCTTCAACTGGTCTTAAAGTTGCAATTTCATCAGATGACCATTCTGATACTACATTCCAAAATTTGTCTGTTATCTGAATTCTCACATATTTTTCTTGAGTATCAGTTTGACTTATTTCACACCACATGAACGCAAAAAGAAGGTTAGAAGCATTTATATCATTTTCTTCATCAAAAAAAGAGTAGTTAAAGCTAACATCTTCCTCAATATTAAACAGCTCAACAACACTTTGACTATACCTATCCTTTTCATTTTTCCATAAAGACAAGGATTTAGTTAAAAATCTAAAGTAAATGTTTTGATTAGCGAGTAATAAAATTGGTTTATTATTAGATTTTGGAGGGAATATAAATTCCTTATTTTCCTCAGTAAATTTAGGAAGAGCATTATATGTACGGCGATACAATACAGCATTTTCAGTATAATTATCATCAAATTCTGAAGAGTTAGAATCAATGGTATCATCATAAATATTTAAGAAAAAATTTACTATTTTCTCAAGATGCTTTTTTTCTATTACATTTGAAATATTAACTTTTTTACTCATAAAACCTTCTTTATCAGCTATTAATGAAATATGTTAACCATTTTAAAGCTAATATTGAATTTTGTAAACTAATAGATAAGTATTTTTGGTGTTTTTATAAAGTTTACACTCGTACACTATTTTATTACAATCCATTGCTTTTTAGCCCCAAAATTTGCTTTAATAAGCTTTATTTCCATAAATAATATCAGTCTCAAAATATCATATTGTAGAGGCGTATTGCATACGTCCAGTATTCATATCATATAACTTTACTTGGGAATGATAAAAAGCTAAATAACTAAAAAGTTAGGATAATAAGCATGACCACGCCCCTCAAACCTCGCTTTGACCAACGCCCCGACCACCAACGTATCGTCATCACAGGCATGGGGGCAATCACCCCACTGGGACTGGATGTCGAAAGCACATGGCAACGCCTGATTAATGGCGACAGCGGTATCAACGCCATCAGCGACTTTGATGCCACCGAGTTTCGTGCCAAAATCGCAGGGCAAGTCAAAGACTTTGATGTCAGCCTGTATATGAATGCCAAAGACGCTCGCCGATATGACGTATTTTTGCAATATGGCGTGGCGGCAGCGACCCAAGCCTTGCACCAAGCAGGTTTTATCAGCGATTATCAAGCCAGCCCCATCACAGGCATTGACCCCGAGCGAATGGGCGTGTTGATTGGCTCTGGTATTGGTGGCATTACCACCATCGAAGACAATGCCATCAAGCTCAATAACGACAGCCCTCGCAAGATTTCGCCGTTTTTTGTGCCATCGGCTATCATCAACATGACCGCAGGACAAGTGGCGATTCGACACGGCATTAAAGGCTTAAACCTTGCCACCACTACCGCTTGCACCACAGCGACCCACGCCATTGGCTTGGCGGCACGGCTGATTGCCTACGGTGATGCCGATGTCATCGTGGCAGGGGGAAGCGAAAAAGCCTCAAGCCAGTTGGGGATTGGTGGCTTCTCTGCGATGCAAGCCCTATCCACACGCAATGATGAACCGACCAAAGCCAGTCGCCCATTTGACAAAGACCGTGATGGCTTTGTACTTGGTGATGGGGCAGGGGTGGTAGTGCTTGAAAGCCTTGCTCATGCCAAAGCCCGAGGGGCAACGATTTTGGCAGAGCTGATTGGTTTTGGGATGAGTGATGATGCCAGCCACATCACCGCACCGCCTGATGATGGCGAAGGGGCAAGACGTGCCATGCAAAATGCGTTAGCCGATGCCAATATTAACCCAAGCGAAGTCGGTTATATCAACGCTCACGGCACAAGCACGCCAGCAGGTGATGTGGCAGAAAGTCGAGCGATTGAGGCGATTTTTGGGCAAGGTGCGTTAGTCAGTTCGACCAAATCCATGACAGGGCATTTGCTTGGGGCGGCAGGTGGTATTGAGGCGATTTTTACCATCAAAGCCTTGCAAGAGCAGATTTTGCCACCGACCATTAACCTAGATAATCAAGACCCCGAATGTAAGCTTGACTATATACCGCATACCGCTCGTCAAGTGGAAAATCTGAACTTTGCCATTTCCAATAGCTTTGGCTTTGGTGGCACAAATGGCTCGTTATTATTTGCCAAATGGCAATAATACCAAACCCAAAGTTTAAATTTGTAGGGGCGTAATGCTTACGCCCAGTGGTGAAGATATCAATTAGGGCTTATGCAATAAGCCCTTACAATACAATATTTACTGAGTTTGATATCAGCCAACAAATTAACAGTTTGAATTTTGAAAACGGCTATTGCTATTAGCCGTTTTTTTTTGTTAAATTGGTATCAATCAAACTTCGATACCCTCTTTGGATATTATCATGTCAGGATTCGCCTTTTCTCACCAATTTTCACAGCGTTGGCTAACCACGCCTGCCCCTGTTAAAGCCACGATTATTCAAGAATTACAAGATATTCACACCTTGCTTCAACCTGACACCAAGCTAGAGGACTTTCATTTTAATGTTGATAATTTATCGGTGAGCATTGAGCAATTATTGGCAATTGAACAAATCCGTGAGCGACAAGAGCGGTTAGAACGTGAAAAATTAGAACGTGAACGCCTTGAAGAAGAGCAAGCACAAGCTCGTTTGGAGACAGAACGCCTTGAAGCAGAAAGGCAAGAACAAGAGCGGTTGGAGCAACAGAAATTAGAGCAACAACAGCAGGAACAACAAAGAGAGCAAGCCAAGCTTAAAGCCGAACGTGCCGAACAACAGCGTTTAGAACAACAACGCCTTGAGCAAGAAAGACTGGAACAAGACCGTGTGGCGATTGAAGCCCTAGAGCAAGAGCGAGCGATAGCAAAACAAAAATCGTTGTCAGCCACCACCCAAGTGCCAGCAGTCGTGCCAGTGGATATGGAGCAATTAAGTCAAAAAATTCGTGAGCCATTGCAAGCCCACATTGACACCTATTTGGCAGAAATAAAAGCAGATTTGTATCAGTGGTTAGAAATGGAAGTAACCAAGCAAGTCACTGAACATTTAAATGCCAAGGTTTGATAGACCTCTTTCCAAACCGCTAAATATAGTCGTTTAAACTAGAAATAAGACAGTTTTGTAGGGGCGTATTGCATACGCCCAGAATTTCAAAGTCTTACTTTTGATTTAATTCACTATAGCGTGGGTTAGTAAAGCGTTAAGTAAAAGGAAAAAATGATCAATGGTTTTCCGTTCGCCCTGAGCTTGTCGAAGGGTAGGAAAACTGTTATGGTTCGACAAGCTCACCACGAACGGTTTTTATCGTTTAAATTTGTCCAGTTACTTACCTATGATATTTTGTGGCAAAAATTGGGTATGCAAAGAGCGTTAATAAAAAAACCACGAATAGACGGCTGGGTATTCTATTCGTGGAAACTGGAAAATTCAAGTGAATCTGTTTTTTAATCAAACTATCATGTCATACTGGGCTTAATAAATTTATCGCTTTCGCAATAGGGCGTAAGCCTTACGCCCCTTATTTTTATTGTTGGGTTTGCCTTATTGGGCGGTTTTTTGACGCACGATTTGATAACGTCTGCCCAAATACCAAATCGGTGCAGAAACAATGTGAATCAAACGAGTAAACGGCACTAATAAAATCAAAGTCGTACCCAAGAACATATGGAGTTTATACACCAAACCTGCTTGCTCAACCAGTGAGGCAGCATACACAGGGCGAAGAATCGCCAAGTTTTGAGCCCAACTTGCCAAGTTCATCATCATCACGCCGTCCATGTGGTCCATCGACACAAAAATCGTCCCAAGACCCAACAACAACTGAGCCAACAAGATAATCAACAACGCCTTGTCGCCAAAGGTCGAGGTATGGCTGACACGAGGGTCAGAAAAACGGCGGATAATCAGCATGATTAAACCAAACAAACACACGACCCCTGCCACGCCACCCACGACCATTGCCATGATTTGTTTTTGAGGAGCGGTGATAAAGTGTTCATACACAGCGTGAGGTGTAAACATACCAAACAAATGCCCAAACAACACAATCAAAATACCAATGTGAAACAGGTTGCTTGCCACACGCATATTGCGAGGTTGGAGCATTTGGCTTGAGCTGGTTTTCCATGTGTACTGCGAGGTGTCAAAACGCACCCAACAGCCTAAAATACACACGGTGAGGGCGATATAAGGGTAAATACCGTATAAAAAAACGTGCATCCAATTTTCTGCGTTCATCATTGGACTCCTTCTTTGAGGGTGTTATTTTTTAGATGATTTGATTGATTTTGTAATTCATTAGACTGACTGTTGGCACGACTAGAAGTTTGGTCAAAATCGACCCAATGCACAGGGGCAACGCTGTTGTGTTGGGCTTGTTGTCCGAGGGTTTGGGCGATATGTTGTTGGGTTTGGTTGGAGGGGCAACGCTCTTGCTCTGCACCCAAAAAGTCCACCATTTCTTCTTCCCATTCGCTGTCAATGGCTTCAAGGCTGTCTTCGGCAAGTTTGACCGCTTCGGATTTATTCATATTGGCAAGCTCGTCATCAATCAAGCTTAACGGCTGTCCTGCCACTTGCAATAATGCCTTAAACAAGCTGGCGTACTCGCTTTGTTTGTCAATAAGTCTTGCCCCAAGCACTGCCAAAATATGGCTGACATCGGCAATGTCCATGCGGACTTGCATTTCGTCACCTGTGGCTACCGCTTGGTATGCCAAAAACTCAAGGTACATCGGAATGTAATCTGGCAATTCTTTGGCATCAATCACAAAGCCTGCTTGCTCGTATTGAGCCATTAAATCGACCATGGCTTGCCCACGGTCACGGCTTTCACCATGAACGTGTTCAAATAGCCATAGCGACAAGGTGCGACCACGCTCAAACAGGCTGTCATAGCGAGCTTGGGCTTCTAATTCACCCAAGTTTAGCAAGCTGTCAATCAAGTCTGCGATTTCGCCTCGTACTTCTGGGCTAATCAAGCGTGAATTTTTTACCAAGTCTTTACAAACGTCTAACGTATCATCGGCAAACAGTTCGTGACTGGGATAATCCATGAGCAAACTAATCACTTTTAACAGTTTCATATCATGGCTGTTGCTCTGAATATTGGTTTGCTCAATATTGGTGTTCTCAACCGTTGGGGTAGCGTCACTCATATCAGCTCTCCCAAGTTTGTACGGTGTCAATCATGTCACGGCGACTGGTTTTTTTGTTGCCAAACATACTGTAATCGCTGTCACCGTTGCATTCATTGCCAAAGGTAAAGCCACAACCACCACGCTCGGCAAAGGCATCGCTTAGGGCTTCTTCACGGTGGGCGGTTGGGATGACAAAACGGTCTTCGTAATTGGCAATCGCAAGGTAGCGGTACATTTCTTCGACTTGGTGTTTGCTTAGACCCACGCTGTCTAGCACGCTTTGGGCATCGACTTTATCGACCAGTTGTGAGCGTTTGTAGCTACGCATAGCAAGTAGGCGTTTGAGTGCCAATTTGACAGGGGCTTCATCGCCTGCGGTGAGCATATTGGCAAGGTATTTGACAGGAATACGCAAGCTATCGACATCTGGAATCAAGCCGTCCATACCGACTGTGCCTGCTTCGGCGGCGTTTTGAATCGGTGATAGCGGTGGTACATACCAAACCATTGGCAAGGTGCGGTATTCTGGATGCAATGGCAATGCCAATTTCCAGTCCATTGCCAGTTTATACACAGGCGATTTTTGAGCGGATTCGATGACCGACATATCCACGCCGTCTTTTAGGGCTTGGGCGATGACCGCAGGGTCATTTGGGTCAAGGAAGATGTCAAGTTGGGCTTGGTAAAGGTCTTTTTCGTTGGCGATACCAGCGACTTCTTTGATTTTATCGGCATCATACAGTAGCACGCCTAGGTAGCGAATCCGTCCTACGCAAGTTTCGGAACACACGGTTGGCATACCGCTTTCGATACGAGGATAACAGAAGATACATTTTTCGGATTTGCCCGATTTCCAGTTGTAGTAGATTTTTTTATAAGGACAGCCCGAAATACACATCCGCCAGCCACGACATTTTTCTTGGTCAATTAACACAATGCCGTCTTCTTCACGTTTATAAATCGCCCCACTTGGACACGAGGCAACACACGCAGGGTTTAAGCAATGCTCGCACAGGCGTGGCAGGTACATCATAAAGGTGTTTTCGTATTGACCGTAGATATCGGCTTGGACGTTGTCAAAGTTTTTGTCCAAACGGCGTTTGGCAAATTCTGAACCAAGAATTTCTTCCCAGTTTGGGCCCCACTCGATTTTTTGCATCCGCTTACCTGTAATCAGTGAGCGTGGGCGTGCAATCGGTTGGTGTTCGCTAATGGGGGCGGTGTGTAGGTGTTGGTAATCGAAGTCAAACGGTTCGTAGTAGTCGTCAATGCTTGGCAAATCTGGGTTGGCAAAGATATTGGCGAGAATGCGGAATTTGCCACCGATTTTTGGGTTGATTGAGCCATCAGCGTTGCGAATCCAGCCACCTTTCCATTTGGCTTGGTTTTCCCATTCTTTGGGGTAGCCGATACCTGGTTTGGATTCGACATTATTAAACCATGCGTATTCCATGCCTTCACGACTGGTCCAGACGTTTTTACAGGTGACTGAGCAGGTGTGGCAACCGATACATTTATCAAGGTTTAGCACCATGCCGACTTGTGAGCGAATTTTCATAAAAAAATTCCTTATTGTTGCCTAATTTATGCTGACCGCATCAGTGGGTGAGCATAAATTTGGGTATTTGTCATTTTTTTTATTGTATCCCCCTCGGCTTGCCAAAAACATCATGCCAAAGGGGATAAGTTGCGTGGTTCATTATGCTAAAGTAGTAGCTAGTCTAAAATCGTTGGTAATGGACGAGGCAATTCGTCATCGGGTTTGCCTTCAAGCCAATCAACTTTTGCCATTTTACGCACCAACACAAATTCGTCACGGTTACAGCCGACTGTGCCATAGTAGTTAAAGCCATAGGCTTGTTGGGCATAGCCACCAATCATGTGGGTGGGTTTTAGCACCGCACGAGTGACTGAGTTGTGAATACCGCCACGAGTGCCTGTGGATTCTGAGCCTGGGATGTTTACCAGTTTTTCTTGGGCGTGGTACATCATGGTCATGCCTTCTTTGACACGTTGCGATACCACGGCACGAGCGGTGATTGAGCCGTTTGCGTTAAACACTTCAATCCAGTCGTTGTCTTGGATATCGGCTTTGCGTGCGTCAATTTCGCTCATCCACACACAAGGACCACCACGAGAAAGGGTCAGCATCAGTAAGTTTTCAGAATAGGTACTGTGAATACCCCATTTTTGGTGCGGTGTTAAGAAGTTTAATACCACTTCTTTATTGCCGTTGGTTTTGTAGCCTTTAAAATGCTCAACGGTTTTGGTGTCAATCGGTGGGCGGTATTGTTGCATTTGCTCACCAAACGCCTGCATCCAAGGGTGGTCTTGATAAAACTGCTGACGACCTGTGATAGTACGCCAAGGAATCAGCTCGTGTACGTTGGTGTAGCCTGCGTTGTAGCTGACTTTTTCTGATTCCAGTCCAGACCATGTTGGGCTTGAGATGATTTTGCGAGGTTGTGCCACGATATCACGGAAACGGATTTTTTCGTGTTCACTCGATTTTGCTAAATGGGTGTGGTCACGCCCTGTGGTTTTTGACAAGTCCGCCCATGCTTTGACCGCCACATGGCCGTTGGTTTCTGGGGCAAGCATCAGGATAGTTTCGGCAGCGTCAATGGCGGTGCTGATACGAGGGCGACCTTGTGCGACAGTCGGCTCGGTGACACGGTAGTTAAGGTCAGCCAAATTGCCAACTTCTTCTTTGGTATCCCAGTTAATGCCTTTTGAGCCGTTGCCTAGGGTGTCCATTAACGTACCCAAAGCGGTGTATTTGGCATAGGTGCTTGGATAGTCACGTTCCACGATTTTGATATGTGGGCAGTTTTTGCCTGGGACAGGTTTTTCGCCTGCGGTTTTCCAGTCTGTACCGCCAAATGGCTGTGCCAATTCGCCAACGCTGTCATGTTGCATTGGTAAAGTGACGACATCAGTCTGTACGCCAAGATGGGTCGCTGACAGTTGTGAGAACACATTGGCAATGCCTTTGTAGATTTCCCAGTCCGATTTTGATTCCCAAGCTGGGTCGGTGGCAGCGGTCAATGGGTGGATAAATGGGTGCATATCCGAGGTGTTCATGTCGTCTTTTTCGTACCAAGTCGCTGTTGGCAACACGATATCGGAATATAGACAGGTACTCGACATACGAAAATCAAGGGTCGTCACAAGGTCAAGTTTGCCTGTGGGGGCGTTTTCGACCCAATCGACTTCATGCGGACGTAGCTCGGCAACAGTTTCATCGCCCAATACGCCATTTTTTGTACCCAATAGGTATTTGAGCATATATTCATGCCCTTTACCTGATGAGCCAAGCAAGTTAGAACGCCAAATAAACAGATTGCGTGGGAAGTTGGCAGGGTTGTCTGGGCTTTCACAAGCAAAACTTAATGAGCCATTTTGTAGGCTTTCGACCACATAATCTTCGACATTCATGCCTTTTGCTTTGGCTTCATTGGCAATGGTCAATGGGTTGCGGTTAAGCTGTGGAGCAGATGGCAACCAACCTGCACGCTCGGCTCGAATGTTGTAGTCAAGCATATGCTCTGGGAAATGGGTTTTGTTGGCGTGTGGCGACAACAATTCATGGGCTGACAGTTTTTCATAACGCCATTGGCTAGAATGGTTATAGAAGAAACTTGTGCCGTTCATGTGGCGAGGTGGTCTGTGCCAGTCTAGGGCAAACGCCAATGGGGCCCAGCCTGTTTGTGGACGTAGTTTTTCTTGTCCGACATAGTGAGCCCAACCACCGCCAGATTTACCGATACAACCACATAGCATGAGCATATTAATCACGCCACGGTAGTTCATATCAAGGTGATACCAGTGGTTCATCCCTGCACCGATGATAATCATGGATTTACCGTGGGTTTTGTGGGCATTTTCGGCAAATTCACGAGCAATTTGAATCACCTTTTCACGGCTTACGCCTGTGATGGCTTCTTGCCATGCAGGTGTGCCTGCAACGGTGGCATCGTTGTAGTCATCGGTAACGTGCTGACCGCCAACCCCATTTGCCACGCCAAGATTTGCCACCATTAAATCAAACACGGTCATGACTTTGGCAGTTTGACCATTGGCAAGGTTGATGGTGCGACAAGGGATAGTTTTATACTGAATAGCATCGCCTGCGACTGCGGTAAAGTAAGGGTGTTCGTCACCGCCAAAATAATCCAAACCGACTTCCACGGTTTCGCCACTGTCTTTTTGGCTTAACGCTAAATCAATCTCAGCCCCAGTTGAGCCGTCACGAGCTTCCAAGTTCCACTTGCCTTTGTCGGCACGCTCGGCATCGCCCCAACGGTAGCCAATCGACCCTTGTGGTGATACCAATTCGCCATTTTGATTGATGGCAACAGTTTTCCATTCTGGATTGTTGTCTTGCTCTAGGTTGCCTGTCAAATCAGACGCACGCAAGAAACGCCCTGCACGCAACTCTCGACCTTCGCCTTCGACCATGACCAGCATCGGCAAATCGGTGTAGCGTTTGGCATAATCAACGAAGTAATCGCTTGGTTGTTTAAGATAAAACTCTTTGATAATCACATGACAAAACGCTTGAGCAAGGGCGGCATCTGTGCCTTGTTTTGGATTAAGCCATAGGTCACAAAGTTTTGAGATTTCGGCATAGTCAGGGGTGATGGCAACGGTTTTTGTGCCTTTATAACGCACTTCGGTAAAGAAGTGAGCGTCTGGAGTACGAGTTTGCGGTACGTTTGACCCCCAAGCGATGATATAGTCAGAATTGTACCAATCGGCAGATTCTGGTACGTCTGTCTGCTCGCCCCAAATCATTGGGCTGGCAGGTGGTAAGTCACAATACCAGTCATAAAACGACAAGCACACGCCACCGATTAATGATAAATAACGGCTACCTGCGGCATAGCTGACCATTGACATGGCAGGAATCGGCGAAAAGCCGATGATACGGTCAGGGCCAAAAGTTTTGGCGGTATAGACGTTGGCGGCGGCGATGATTTCGTTGACTTCGTTCCAACTTGACCGCACAAAGCCACCCAAACCACGTTTGGATTTGTATTGGGCGGTTTTGGCAGGGTCAGACACGATACTGCCCCATGCTTCGACTGGGTCGGCGAATTGGGCTTTGGCTTCACGCCATAGTTTGAGTAAGGGTTTACGCACTTTTGGGTATTTTAGGCGGTTGGCTGAGTACATATACCAGCTATAGCTTGCCCCACGAGGACAGCCACGGGGTTCGTGGTTGGGTAGGTCTGGGCGAGTGCGTGGGTAGTCGGTTTGTTGGGTTTCCCAAGTGACTAGACCGTTTTTGACGTAGATTTTCCATGAGCATGAGCCAGTACAGTTCACACCGTGGGTCGAGCGGACGATTTTGTCGTATTGCCAACGACTGCGGTAGCTGTTTTCCCAGTCACGGCTTTCATCACGCACTTCGCCATGACCATCGGCAAATTCGCTTTGCTTTTTGGTAAAAAATTTAAATTGGTCTAGTAGATGGCTCATATTGCTATCCTCACCTTTTTTGGTTGATTTATATAATTTGACCTAGTATGAGTATAGAAACATTGTTAGCAAAACAATATTGGCTTGATGGTGGGGGAGGATACTACTTAGGGGGTAGGATAAAAAAGTTGAGGGCTTGTATTGATTGAATTTTTAGCACAAAAAAACCGCTTTATCATTTGAATAAAGCGGTTTTGATTGAATAAATAAATCGTGGTTGAAATTATAAGAAACTCGGCAGATGTCTTGCAGGGTCAGTTTCTCGTGCTTTTTCGGCATTTACCACCGTCAAGCCCAAGGCTTTTGCCACGCCCTCGCCATACGCAGGGTCGCATTTGACACAATTACGGATATGACGGTACTTGATAAAGTCTGGGGCATCACCCATCGCACGAGCGGTATTGTCAAATAACGCCTGTTTTTGCTTGTCATTCATCAAGTCAAACAACGCCTTTGGCTGACTAAAATAGTCGCTATCATCCTCACGGAAATCCCAAAACTTGGCATCGCCATTGATTTTTAGCGGTGGCTCGGCATATTGGGCTTGCTCTTGCCATTGACCAAAGCTATTTGGCTCATAATGCGGACGACCGCCATAGTTGCCATCGACACGCCCTTGACCGTCACGTTGGTTGCTGTACACAGGGCAACGAGGGGCATTCACTGGGATTTGGTTGCGGTTGACACCAAGGCGATAGCGTTGGGCATCGGCATAGTTAAACAAACGGGCTTGAAGCATACGGTCAGGCGATACGCTAATACCTGGCACAAGGTTACTTGGGGCAAACGCAGACTGCTCAACATCGGCAAAGAAGTTTTCTGGGTTTTTGTTTAGCTCAAACTCACCGACTTCAATCAGTGGAAATTGTTTTTTCGACCAAACTTTGGTGAGGTCAAACGGATGAAAGTCCACTTGCTCTGCCATGGCTTCTGGCATGATTTGCACGTACATTTTCCATTTTGGGAAATCGCCACGTTCAATTGACTCAAACAAATCACGTTGATTGCTTTCACGGTCTTTACCCACCACCATTTCGGCTTCGGCATCGGTCAAGTTCTCGATACCTTGCTGGGTGCGGAAGTGCATTTTGACCCAAAAACGCTCGTCATTGGCATTGATAAAGCTATAAGTATGCGAGCTAAAGCCGTGCATATGGCGGTATGATTTTGGAATACCACGGTCACTCATCACGATGGTCACTTGGTGAAACGCCTCTGGCAATAATGTCCAAAAATCCCAGTTATTGGTCGCAGAACGCATATTGGTGCGTGGGTCACGTTTTACCGCTTTGTTAAGGTCTGGGAATTTTTTGGGGTCACGCAAGAAGAACACAGGCGTGTTATTACCCACCATATCCCAGTTGCCTTCTTCGGTATAAAACTTCAAAGCAAAACCACGAATATCACGCTCGGCATCCGCCGCCCCACGCTCACCTGCTACCGTGGTAAAACGAGCGAACATCTCGGTTTTTTTACCAATTTCGCTAAAGATTTTGGCTTTACAATATTGGGTGATATCATGGGTGACAGTAAATGTACCAAACGCCCCTGACCCTTTGGCGTGCATACGGCGTTCTGGAATCACTTCACGCACGAAGTCGCCTAGTTTTTCGTTTAGCCACATATCTTGTGCCAACAGTGGTCCTCTTGCCCCTGCGGTCATTGAGTCTTGGTTGGTCGGTACAGGCGAGCCGTTGCTCATGGTAAGCTGAGTACCTGAATAAGGGCATTGGCTTGGCATAGGTTTATCTGATGTGTTGTTATCTGTCATGGGTAACTCCAAATATGATGATGAGTTAAAAAATAATAGGTTGAAATCTTGGGCGTATTCAATACGCCCCTACAACATGGATTTATTTCAAATTTACGTAAATTCTAGATTTTTTATTAAAACTTCCTTGCTGGGTGAATAGGGTGTGTCATTATCCGCTCATGGTATAAAAATCAGCCAATCCACCTAACCCTTCAAAGTATAGGTAATTTGCACACACTTGGATATTTTAATTATGTTATGAAGTGTATTGATATTATTGATTATAAATATAGAATGAAATAGTGTTATTAATTGAAAATACTTAACTAATTAGCCAAAATCTTAAAGGCAACACCATGAAAAACATCAGCATCACGCTACTAACATTGATGGTATTACCCATCACCGCTTGCACCCTACACCCCACCCCCACCCAAGCCACACTGCCCAATAACCCACCAACACCCCCCAAACCAAAAATTGCCCTTGTACTCGGTGGCGGTGGTGCAAAAGGCTTTGCCCATATCGGTATGCTTAAAGTCCTCGAAAAAAACGGCATCAAACCCGACCTGATTGTCGGCACAAGTGTTGGAAGCCTAGTCGGTAGCCTGTCCGCCAGTGGCAAATCCGCCAATGACATCGAAGACATCGCCACCCACGTGAGCAATGCCGAATTACTGGATTTTACCTTGAGCAAACAAGGCATTATCGAAGGCGTACAACTACAAAACTGGGTCAATACCCAAGTGGGTGGACGTAAAATCGAACAGCTTCCCATTCGCTTTGCCAGTATCGCCACCAACCTATCCACCACTGACCTCAATGCCCAAAAAATGGTCTTTACCACAGGCGATACAGGGCTTGCGGTGCGAGCGTCTAGCAGTGTCAAAAATGTGTTTATTCCCCCTAGGATTCAGAATCAACGCTATGGCGATGGCGGACTGGTCAGCCTTGTACCTGTCAAAACCGCCAAAGACTTGGGGGCAAAGGTGGTAATTGCGGTGGATTTATCCATGCCTGTAAGCGTTCAGGACGATAGCCAAATGGATTTTTGGGCTTTACTGGATAAAGGCTTGGGCGTAATGCCAAAGCAACCTTCAGCCGAATTGGCATTGGCAGATGTAGTGATTCGCCCACAAGTGGGCAATGTCGGCACGACCGACACCGTCAACCGAGAGCGGATTATTAAAGCAGGGGAAACCGCCACTGAGCAGAAAATAGCGGAAATAAAACGGGTGGTAGGCAAAAATTAACCACAAAAAAAGCGAACATTTCGTCCGCTTTTTTATCTGTTTATCAATTATTTAACACGCACACGGTATTTGACTTCAGCGACTTCATTTAGCCCTAAGCCTTGGATATCCCAACGCACGGCTTTATAGTAAGCCATCGGCAGGTTTTGTAATGTGCCACTGGCATTGGTTTTTAGGGGCATATATTGGAAGTTTTGACCATCAGCACTGCCATAAGCACGTTCTGGGCTAACTTGGGTGCTAAGTAGCTCAGTATTGGCAGGAATGGCGTAGGTGACTTTCATGCTACGCACACGATCAGGGCTGTTATTGGTGATATAGCCACGGTATTCAATGACATTACCAGCACTCACATTGGTCTGAGCGGTAACAGGGATAAATGATTCTTGACCTTGGGCATCTGTGCCTACGATATAGCCAAACAATTGGTTGTCAAGCTGAGGGCGAGCATTAACGATAGGGTTGATTGAGCCATTAGTCGATGTGGTTTGAATTGGAAAAGGATTTGAGGCGTTAGGGTCTAAAGTCACGGTTGGTAATACAGCAAAAGTGGTGGTAGTCGCCAGCATGCTAGTAAGCATCAGTGAGGTGCGAAATAGTGACATAAGGTTCTCCATCGTTATTGATTATTCGTTAGGGCTTACGCAAATTTAACTTTCCCCTTTGATAGGCTTGGGGAAATTTTAGTGAGTAATGATTAGCATAGCAAACTTCTAAGTCAGATACAGCATTAACTTCAAGCAAGGTTTGTGTTGTTACCAAATACAAACACCCTAGCCAAACTTAGCAATATTTGTTATTGTAGCCTATTCATTGATAATCAGCGACTTGCTTCGTGATTGATATTTTTTTCCTTTTATGATGATGACCCGACCATGAGCCTTATGACTTCCACATCAAGCACCCCAGACACGTTATCCAGTACGCCTTCTCACGCCACGCCTACCACGCCTGCCTATGTGACGTGGTTTCGTAATTTTGCCCCCTATATCAATACCCATCGTGGTAAAACCTTTGTCATTATGTTTAATGGCGAGGCGGTGGCTCACGAAAATTTTAGCAATCTCATCCATGATTTTGCTTTGTTGCATAGTTTGGGGATTAAGTTGGTGTTGGTGCATGGGGCTAGACCGCAAATTGATGCCAATCTTGCCGATAGCCAAATCGAAACACCGATTATTAATGATGTGCGTGTCACCACTGCCCAAGCCATTCCTTCGATTTTGAAAGCCATCGGTTCGATTCGCCTACAGATTGAGGCACAGCTGTCGATGGGGCTTGCCAATTCTCCCATGTATGGCTCTCGCATTGATGCGGTGTCAGGCAATTTTGTCACCGCTCGTCCGTATGGGGTGCGTGATGGGGTGGATTATCAGTTTACTGGGGAAGTGCGAGCCATTGATGCGGAGGCGATTCGCAATAACTTAATCCATGACCACGTGGTGATTGTGGGCTGTATGGGCTATTCTGCGACAGGTGAGGTGTTTAATCTGTTGGCGGAGGATGTGGCGTTACAAACGGCGGTCAGCCTCAAGGCGGATAAGCTCATCTTTTTGGGTGAGCAAGCAGGTATCTATAAAGACGGCTCACAATTACTCAAAGAAATGATTCCGCATGAAGTCACTCGGTTTTTGCGTGATATGACCGAAATTTCAGAGATGTCACGCTTTTTGCAGGCCGCCAGTGAAGCCTGTGAACAAGGGATTCATCGTGTGCATATTATTTCGTATGCCAAAGATGGGGCGTTATTGGAAGAGCTATTTACTCGTGATGGTGCGGGTACGCTGATTTCACATGACCCTTATGAAGAAATCCGCCGTGCCAACATTGATGATGTGGTGGGTTTGATTGAATTATTAGAACCGCTTGAACAGCAAGGGATTTTGGTACGCCGTTCAAGAGAACGCCTTGAAAGTGAAATTGAACATTTTAGCGTCATTGAGCGTGATGGTATGGTGTTGGGTTGTGCGGCGTTATACCCATTATCAGCGACCAGTGCTGAGGTGGCGTGCGTGGCAGTACACGCTGATTATCGCAAAGGTAGCCGAGGGGCGGATTTGATTGCCTTCTTAGAACAGCAAGCCCTCAGCCGTGGTATCAATGAATTGTTTGTGTTGACCACACGCACGGCTCATTGGTTTATGGAACAAGGGTTTGTGGAAGTGCCAGCCGAGTCATTGCCTAGCGAACGCTATGCCAGCTATGACAGTAGCCGAAAATCAAAAGTGCTAAAAAAAACCTTGTAATGAGGGCTGATGGATTGTTATCAGTTACTGAACATATCTGAATGATATAGTGAATTAAATCAAAAATAAGACTTTGAAATTATGGGCGTATGCAATACGCCCCTACAAAACTTTCTTATTTCTAGTTTAAACGACTATAGTTATAGGAATTACGCATTTAACCAAATCGTAGGTTGGGTAGAGCTTGCGATACCCAACAATTTGAAGGGTTTATGTTGGGTGTCATTCTTCCACCCAACCTAGAAATACCGCAGTTTGGTAGGGGCGTATTGCATACGCCCAACCCAATCTACAAGTTATGACAAAGCATCATACCCAACTTATTTTTTGACGGTGGCTTTTGGGTTGACTTCAAGCAATTCGACATCAAAAATCAATACGCTATTGGGTTCGATATCAGCATTTCCTGCTTCACCATAGCCCAATTCAGCAGGCATAAATAGGCGATATTTTGCCCCTTCACTCATTAATTGCACCCCTTCTGACCAGCCTTTAATCACTTGATTTAGGGGGAAGGTCACAGGTTTATCACGTTTATATGAGCTGTCAAAGATTGTGCCATCAATCAAGCGACCTTCATAATGTACTTTTACTTGGTCTTTGGCAGTGGGGCGTTTGCCAGTGCCTTGTTTTAATACTTGATATTGCAAGCCTGAAGCGGTGGTTTTGACATCGGCTTGTTTGGCATTTGCGGTCAAAAACGCTTTGCCTTTGGTCAAGTTGGCAGTTGCCATGGCTTGAATTTGTTTGGCGTATTCCGCTTCTTTGCGTTTTTGGTAGTCGAGCAAGGTTTTTTGCATTTGCTCTTTGCTGATGGTGGCAGTATTGCCTTGGTAGGCATCACGAAAGCCTTGGAAAAATGCGTCAAGATTGAGGTCATCCACGGTTTCTTTGTTGCCTTCACCCATCATATAGCCAAGGCTGTAGCCGACTTTGGCATCATCGGCACTGTTGGCAGTCACGTTGGTTTTCGGCAAGTAGGCAGAAGGCGTGACCTTGCTGGCTTGGCTAGTTGGATTGGCTTGTGTGGTGGTTTGGGCGTGGGTTGCGGTGCTAGCCACAGCCAAAGTTGCCACAATCATAAGTGATGGTGATTTTGTCATGTGTCATTCCTTCGTGCGAGATGCCAGTTATTATCGTTGTTTCAATGAGTCGTCAGATGGAGGCGTAGGGGCGTATTGTATACGCCCGTATGATGCCTAGTTTAAGTGATGATATGATTATTGGGCAGGTTTTGCCGTGGCTTGATTTTGCATTTGGGCTTCAATTTGTTGTTTTAATTGTGCTTCGATGTCTTGTGTGCCTTGGGCTGAAGGCTGTGGGTTAGCGTCAGCAGGTGGGTTGACTTTGAGCAATTCGACTTCAAAAATCAAGGTGCTATTTGGTTCGATACCGCCTTGAGGGGCTCCCTGTTCGCCATACGCAAGGTTTGCAGGGATATAAAAACGGTATTTCGCCCCTTCACTCATTAGCTGTACGCCTTCTGTCCAGCCAGCGATGACTTGATTAAGTGGGAAAACTGCAGGCTGTCCGCCATGTTTGGCGGTGCTATCAAATACCGTGCCATCCAATAATTTGCCTTCGTAGTTGACTGATACGATGTCAGAGGCTTTGGGTTTTGCCCCTGTGCCTTGTTTTAGCACTTCATACTGTAAGCCTGATGCGGTGGTGGTGATGCCTGCTTTTTTACCGTTTTCAGCAAGGAATTTTTGTCCTTTATCAAGGTTGGTTTGATACATGGCTTGAATTTGTTTTTGTTCGTAGGCAGATACCACTTCCATCATTTGCTCACGGCTCATGCTGGCAGGTTTGCCTGTAAAGCCATCGCTAATCCCTTGATTGATGTCGGCTGGATTGAGGTCTTTGGCAGTGCGTTGGACATTATCGCCCATCATATAGCCAAGGCTATAGCCAACTTTGGCAATTTCTGAACTTTGAGCATTGATGGCTGTACCACCGCCTGCACTGTTAGCACCTCGACTACCCATACTGGCGACTTTGGGTTCTGCACCGAAACTTTTGACAAATACAGGGGTTAAAGCGACAGCACCAAGCACAACGGCTGCCAAAATAGGGGCGGTTTTATTGCTCATAGCATTTCCTATCCAAAATAAAGTCGATAACAACCTAAAAATAAGGCAAAATTTTGCTTATCATAGCAGAAAAACTGACCAAAACCTATGTTTCAATCCACGTCTGCAACGTGAACGGCAAACGAATTGGAAGTGGTTACGCCTCTACCAATGGCATTATATCTCCCTAAAGGCAGTGGTTTCAACCATTAACACCATTTGATAAAAAGGTCGAAACTCAGCGATAGCGTGCGAGGACTGGCAGAATAGGTGAAAGCCACTGGCGTTTGGCAACAAATTTTCACATAAACATATTGCAAGCAATGGGCGTATCGGTTAAAGTGAAAAAATCTATCGCAATATGAGGTCAAGCGTTCGCTATGACAGACGAGCATTCGAGTCCGCAACATATCACCCAATCTACCGCCGACAAGTCCGAAAAATCGGATAATTTTATCTCTCGAGGGCTAAAGCGTTGGCTATCAACCGCCCCAGATGCCCCAGAAACTCGAGATGAACTGGTCAAATTGGTGCAAGATTCTCGCAAATTCCTTGAGCCAGAAACGGTTGAGATGTTAGAAGGTGTACTGGGATTGCCTGCCACGCAAATTCACGAAATTATGACCCCCATCAGCCATGTCAAAAGCATCACCAACGATGCGAGCCTTGGCGATATCATGCAGTTATTCCTAGAAACCAACCATTCTCGCTACCCTGTTTGCGATGTGGATAACAGTGATAATGTGGTCGGCATTTTGGTTGCCAAAGACTTGATTCCTTTATTGGTCAAAAAAGCCCAAGGGCATCCGATTGAGCCATTTAATGTATTGGCAGTGACCCGTCAGCCGATTTATATCAGCGAAACCGCACGCTCTGACAGTTTATTACGCTTGTTCCAAACCCACCAAATCCACATGGCAATTGTCATGGACGAGTTTGGTAATACCGCTGGCGTGGTGACGCTAGAGGATTTGCTCGAAGAAATCGTGGGCGAAATTGACGATGAGCATGACGAACTCAGCGAACTGGCACAACATGAGCATATTCAGCCTGTTCCCCACCAACCTAACACTTGGATTATCCAATCCATCACGCCTGTCAGCGACTGTAATGCCCAGCTGGGTACGCAATTTGATGATGAAGAAGTCAACAGCATGGGAGGCTTAGTGATGCAACAGTTGGAACAAGTCAACGAGCTGTTGGGGCAAGTGGTGTACATCAATGATTGCAAATTGACTGTTTTATCAGTAGATGAACGCTTTATTCAAGATATTGAATTGGTGTTAGATTATAATAAAAATTAAATGTAGGTTTACTCCCTCAATGCGTCTTACCACCCAATCCCTCAAAAAACAACTGGTTTACCAATCTCACACTGATACCACCGCCCAACCGCCAATCTTGCCAAGATTAATCGTGGCATGGTTGGCAGGGGCGGTGTTTAGCTTTTCGCTTGCCCCCTATGGTTGGTGGGGGTTGGCGTTGCTGTCACCTGCGATATTGTATGCGTTGTTGCTCCGTCCGATGGGCAGTTGGCGAGCATTTTGGCTCGGTGAAATGTACGGCATGGGGCTATGGTGTGTGGGGGCGTTTTGGCTTTATACCTCGATTCATACTTATGGCGACACCCCTGCGGTATTGGCATATTTGATGATAGCCGTGATGGGCTTGGTGATGGGCTTGTTTCATGGCTTGTTGGCGGTGGTGTTTAACCGTTTTGTGGGTAAACAGCCATTAAGTTTTACCTCACTTTGGGTGGTGCAAGAATGGCTCAAAACATGGATTTTTACAGGCTTTCCTTGGCTGTTTGTCGGCTATGCCTACACCGAGCAACCGTGGCTGACCAGTCTTGCTCCCATTTTTGGGGTATTGGCGTTGACGTTTGTGTCGGTGTTTGTTTCTGCCAGTATTATTGAGGCGATTCGTCAAAAATGGCGTTTTTTAATTCCTTCAACCTTGATGCTAGTCGCCAGTGTCGCAGTTTGGCTGATCAATCCTGCATGGACGACCGCCAAAAATACCCCACCGCTGAAAGTTTCGCTGATTCAAGGCAATATTCCACAAGATATGAAGTGGTTGGTGGAATATCAAGTCGAAACCATGGCGATTTATGCAGGATTAAGCAAAACTGAATGGGGGCGTGACATCGTGCTATGGCCTGAATCCTCGATTCCGATGTTTCAGACTGATGCCATGCCCTTTATCAGCCAAGTGGTACAAACTGCCAAAAAGCATAATACCGCATGGTTGACAGGGATTCCGTATTTGGATGTTGCCGAATACGACCCCAAAAATGATAACTACGAGCCATTTTATAACTCGGTGATTGCATTGGGGGCGGATGCTAAAGGATTATACAAAAAACAAAACCTTGTGCCAGTCGGCGAATATATTCCACTTGAAGGGGCATTAAACTGGGCATTGCCTCAATTGATGAGTGGTTCAATGAGCTTTCGTGCCGGTCCACCCCAGCAAGCCCCATTAAGCGTCAAAAACAACCAAATTGGCGTGGCAGTGTGCTATGAAGTGGCGTACCCAGACACCACTCGCCACAATGCGGTTGGCACGGACTTTTTGCTCACCGTATCCAATGACGCATGGTTTGGCACATCGGCAGGGCCATTACAACACTTGCAAATGGTGCAAATGCGAGCCATCGAAACAGGGCGTTGGTTTATGCGAGCCACCAATACAGGCGTGACCGCCATCATTGATGACAAAGGGCGTATCACTGCCAAAGCACCGCAGTTTGAACGCACCGTGTTGCGAGGTGACATCCAGTCACGCCAAGGCACGACCCCCTTTATGCAATGGGGTAGTTACCCAATATTGGGGCTGGCGAGCCTGTTGTTAATTGGGAGTTGGTTTGGTAAATCACAACGCAAAATACACAAAAAACCCTAAATCCAGTAAGGTTTTGCTGTTTTAGCAAAAAATTTAGTATATAATCGTTACAAACTTTCGTATAATACAACTATATATTTCCATTTTATCGAGGTCAATGGTGATTCCCCATGACCTTGCCCCAAGATTGACAGTGAGGTTAAGCATGGCTCATCATGAAGTTGTTGAAAATGACGTAAAGAAAGAGTTAAGCATGGCAGTTGTTGGCATTTTAGCTTTTTTAGTTTTGGTATTGTTTATCGGTATTATCGCATTTCTACGCCCAGCAGGTCATCATGTGGATGTTAAAGCCCTAAATGCCGAAGTAGAAGCTAAAGTGGCTGCCTCAGCCGCTGCTGCTAATGCGTCTGCTCCTGCAGTAGCCACTGCGACCGCAACAACCGCCTCGACTGCCAGTGCCACATCCGATAACGCCAAACAGGTAACCGCTAGCACAGCTACTGCCACAGCGAAGGCTTCAGCCACTGCCTCAAGTCAGTCAAAATAAGCGTGATAGCCTTTAAATTTTGATAAACTTGGCTAAATCAAAAAAACCACCATGTCGGTGGTTTTTTTATGGGAAAAATTGGGTTTAGGTAGTCGTGCGTTGATAAGTGATAAACTGAAAACCAAGTCCACTTTTACCATCGGTTTTGGGTTCGCTGGCACTGACTTTGACGAAATCAGACGGCATCACAGGATAGAAGACATCTGCCCCTTGTACTTCGGTATCCACTTCGGTGATTTCTAGTCTATCGGTAAATAACATCGACTGTTCAAACAGTTTTTGCCCACCAATGACCCAAATGGTGTCCAAACCTTTGCCATGAGCGAGTGAAGCCCCTTGGGTAAGGGCATCGTCAAGGTTGTGAAAAATGATGACATTGTCAAAATCTGTTTGGTAAGCTAAATCGGTTGTAATCACAAAGTTGGTGCGGTTTGGTAGCGGTTTTGCCCCCATTGATTCAAAGGTCTTACGCCCCATGATGACGATGCTATTTTCGGTAAGGCGTTTGAAGTGTTGTAGGTCTTCGGAGATATGCCACGGTAGTTGGTTGTTTTTGCCGATGGCTCGATTGCGGTCATGGGCGACTATTTGGGCGACTTTAATATTTGAAAAGCTCATTTTTTGTCCTTCTAAAGATAATAAGGTATCAAAACATCGGGCTGATTTTTGGTGAAATCTTTGGTATTGCGAGTGATTAACGTGGCAACGCATGTTTAATCCTGCCATTCATCACGCAGTTTATTTTGATAATCCAAGCCATCTTTGATGTTGGGATTATCTCGCCATAAACCAAAATATGCTCGCATAGGATGAGGCGTGGCTTGTTTTTCTGATACCATTGCTTTATGCTTATTGAGCCACTCAGCAATGGCTTGTTGAATGACATTGCTTTCATGTATGCTGTTTTGTTGGGCGATGTGTCGGATATCTGCCACATAAGCCTCTTGTAAATCAACGGTAATTAACATTGTACTTTCCTTTTTTACACCGCCACACTTGCCTTAATTGTTGGGTGGCATTGGTAATTAAGTATCTCAATATCTTCAAATTTAAACCCAAAAATATCATTCACACTAGGGTTTAATTGTAATTGTGGCAATGGATAAGGCTGACGGCTTAATTGCTCATTGACCTGTTCAAGATGATTGTTATAAATATGACAATCACCACCTGTCCACACAAACTCACCGACCCCTAAGCCTGTCACTTGGGCGACCATGTGGGTCAGCAACGCATAACTGGCAATGTTAAATGGCACACCCAAAAACAAATCCGCTGACCGTTGATACAGTTGGCAAGACAGCTTGCCATCAGCGACAAAAAATTGAAATAGCGTGTGACAAGGCGGTAAGGCAACTTGGTCGGCTTCTTTGGGATTCCAACCAGTCACTATCAATCGGCGAGAGTTGGGATTGGTTTTGATTTGTTCGATAAGTTGGGCGATTTGGTCAACCCCATCTTGGCGATAATTGCCGTTCTCATCTTGGCTTGCCCCATAGTTACGCCATTGATGCCCATACACCGCACCCAATTCGCCCTCTGGTTTACCAAAGCGGGCAGTTTGCTCGGCAGTTGCCCATTCATTCCAAATCCGCACGCCATTGTCTTGTAAATATTTGACATGGGTGTCGCCACGCAAAAACCACAATAGTTCGTGAATCACACTTTTGGTATGAATTTTTTTGGTGGTCAGTAGTGGAAAGCCATCGGTTAAATCAAATCGCATTTGACTGCCAAAAACAGACAATGTGCCAGTGCCTGTGCGGTCGCCCTTTTGCGTGCCAAAATCACGCACGTATTGAATAAGGTCTAAATAGGCTTGTTCGTTTTTTGAAGTTATCATGGTATCGTCAGCTTTGTTGGGTAAAGAAATTGGGTTAGGTGAAGCAATAGTAGGACTTACGCAGTTTTAACGTTTCCGTTCGTGGTGAGCTTGTCGAACCATAGGAAACGTTACCCTTCGACAAGCTCAGGGCGAACGTTTCTACTACTTCTGCGTAAGTCCTAAATAGATTAACGATGCAAATCTTGCAATGGCTGTGACATTTTTTCAAAATGCTTGCCTTCTACGCCTTGATAATAGGCATGAATTTTTGGCAAATCCGCTTCAATATCCCCAGTTGGATAAAATAAGGGCATAAACCGCACCTGCTTGGTTTTGTAGTCCATCGCCACAGGTAAAATCGGCACGCCTGCCCCCACTGCAAGGTGATAAAAACCTGTTTTCCAAGCTTCGGTATAATCTCTTGTACCTTCTGGGGCAAGCCCTAGCCATAGTTTATCCGCTTGTTTAAAGCGGTCAATACTGGCTTGTAAGGTTGAACCTTTGGCTTGACGGTCGATAGAAATAATCCCTGCCCACCGCAAAAATGACGCCAGTACAGGCACTTGAAACAGCTCTTTTTTACCCATGATTTTGATATCCACATCAAGGGCAAGCAGGGTAGGAATGGCAAACACACCGTCCATATTGGAGGTGTGAGGCACTGCCAATAACACGGTTTTTTTGACATTTGGAATGTCCCCCACAATCTGCCAGCCTGTGTTGTCCAAAAAGCTTTTGGCAATTTTGGGGGCGAGATTACCATGTCGGCGTGGGACATTATCGCCAATATTGGCAGTATTGATGGGGGAAAGTTGGCTCATTTCCATGATGAGGCGTCCTTTATAAATAACAAGTTAGGGTTTGACCGCACTGGCGACATCGCTAGGTACAGGCACAAAACGACTGTCATCCAGTGGAATAGGTTCAGGTTTTGGCAAGACCTTAGGGGTTCTGCCAAACCATTGCTGGTGGATTTTAGCATAAGTACCATCTTTGACCACTGCTTCAATGCCTTTGTTGATTTTTTGGGCAAGCTCTGGATTATCTTTTTTGGAGATGATGGTCATGGGATAATAGCGGTCAAAATAAAAACCTTTGGTGTCGATATTGACTTTTTTATCGGCGGTTTTGAGGGGATGCTGTTTGACAAAGTACGCCAATACCCCTTTATCCGCAAGTACCGCATCCACTTCGCCATTCACCAGTTTTTGATAGCCCAAAAATACGGTTTTGGTTTCTGTTAAGTTGGCTTTGGTATTTGCTCCCATCAGCTCTTTCATATCCGCAATATAGGCAGAGTCCGCTAAGGTAGCGACTTTATAATTTTTTAGTGATTGATAGTCGGTGATGATAGGCGAGATACTGGCGATGGTGTCAATACCATAGGCATAGGCATAAGATTGGGTGATTTTATCCGCAAAGCCTTCATCTTCAATATCCCCCGGTGACATTCCCCCCATACCGATATCATAGCTACCATCAGCGACTTTTGGCATCACGGTGTTCCAAGGCATGGGAACAACGGTAATGTTAAAACCTTGATTTTTTGCAATGGCGTTGAGAATATCCACATCAAATCCCATCGCATTGCCTTTTTCATCACGGAAATCATAGGGCGGATATTCGGCATCCACGATGACCTTGTAAGAAGGGGTGCTAAGGTTGGTGGTCTGTGTGGTGGGAGTGGTAGAAGCTGTGGTGGAAGCTTCAGTATTTTGGCTGGTTGAGGCAGGCTGATTACAGCCTGTGAGTGTGAGCATTAGACCTGTGGCGATGCCTGTTAGAGCAAATTGATAGGATTTCATGGTAGTACCTCAATAGTGGGTAATGGGTGGTTTATGGGTAAAATTTTATTGGTAATCAGTTGTTGTTCGCTAGTTTATTATTGAAAACTATTTTGTCATATTATAGCAACAAATAGTCATGGAATGGTTGAAAGTAGACATAATGCTAGATTTTAGGTGGTAAAATTTAGCATTATGGCATACCATTGGGTAAGGTCGTTGATGGTCGGAGATAAAAGCGTTGTATGGCAAATTTTAACACCCATTTGACAGGGGCATTTGTCAGTAGTGGTATCATGGGACTGGTGGTTTATAAGGCAGGCATGCTGGTTGGTTCTGAGTTTTTGTTATGTAGTGTGGTTGGGACGATTGGGGGCTTGTTGCCTGATATCGACCTTGAACACTCTGTGCCTGCACGTATCGGATTTAATGTATTGTCATTACTGTTGGCATTTGGCATGGTGATTTATTGGTCGCCTCAGTTGTCATTGGTGGAGCTGATGATTACGTGGTTATTGACCTATATCATCATGCGTTGGGGCGTGTTTACCATTTTTAGCAGTATGACGGTGCATCGAGGCATTGTGCATTCTGTGCCTTATATGGCGGTATTGGCGTTAAGCTTGGTGTATATCAGTTTTTATTTGATGAAATACACGGTAGTGTTTAGTTGGTTTATGGGGCTGTTTTTATTTTTCGGCTCGATGGTTCATTTATTATTGGATGAAATGTATAGCGTCAATGTGTTTGGACTTCGCCTTAAAAAATCCTTTGGTACAGCGATTAAATTTTTTGACACCCAACAAAAATCTTGGTATATCGGTTTGTATTTAGTGTTAGCGATATTATTAATCTTTGCCCCTTCGTATCGAGTATTTTGGCAAACCTTGTCTGACCCCATCAGTTGGGCATTGTTACAACAAAATTTATTACCTGCTGGAATGAGTTTGCCTAACATACCCAAAATCGCCATCAAATAAATCTAGGAAAATTATGTCAAACCTCACTTGCTCTTGTGGCTCTGCTATCGCTTATTCGGACTGTTGTGAGCCGTTGCATTTGGGTGTGACGTTCGCCCAAACTGCGGAAGCCTTGATGCGGTCACGTTATACGGCTTTCGTCCGACATAAGATTGATTATATCGTGGCGACCACTACCCCATTTCAGCAAGCGTTATTGGATAAAACTGCCATTGCGAATTGGGCGGAACAAACCGATTGGGTAAAACTTGAAGTCATCAAGCACACGCCAAAAATGGGGAAACATCACGCCCAAGTTGAGTTTAAAGCGTACTTTAATACTGCTCATGGTCAAGACCATCATCACGAATTGTCTAGCTTTGTCAAAATTGCTCAAGCTAAAAATGCTCAAAACAGCGAGCCTCGTTGGTACTTTCTTGACCCAACGGTCGCTATGTCCGTGACCCAAAAACAACCCTGCCCGTGTGCTAGTGGGGAAAAATATAAACGCTGTTGTGGGCAGTTTTTATAGTTGACTCAAAATAATTTTAACCCCTCAATAAACAATTTTTTTGTTAAATAAGTCGTGGAATTTGCTACACTAATTTGGTTTAGCCCATTTACCACATTTACCATTCAAGGAGAAACTCATGCCTGCCCTACGTTCTGATATCGACCCAGATGGATTGCTCGAATATTCCGTGGTTTATACCGACCGCTCGCTCAACCATATGTCAAAAAAATTCCAACAGGTGATGAATGAGTTATCCACCAGCTTAAAAGCAGTGTACAATGCCGATGCGGTGGCAATCATCCCCGGCACTGGCTCGTATGGTATGGAAGCGGTGGCTCGCCAGTTGGCAACTGACCAAAAGGTGCTGATTATCCGTAATGGCTTTTTTAGTTTTCGTTGGACACAAATCATCGAAAAAGGCAAAATCACTGACCAAGCTATCGTGTTGACCGCCCATATCGGTGATGCTAACCAACAGCAACAGTTTGAACCGATTGCCATCGAAACTGCCGTTGCCACCATCAAAGAACAACAACCTGCCGTGGTATTTGCCCCGCATGTCGAAACCGCTTCTGGCATGATTTTACCTGACGACTATATCAAACAGCTTGCTGATGCCGTTCACAGCGTGGGCGGACTACTGGTCATTGACTGTATCGCCTCTGGCTGTATTTGGCTAGATATGAAAGCTTTGGGCATTGATGTGTTGATTTCTGCCCCACAAAAAGGCTGGTCAAGCACCCCATGTGCAGGACTGGTAATGATGAATGAGAAGGCAGTGGCACGTGTTGAAGCCACCGAATCGACCAGTTTTGGACTAGACCTAAAACAATGGCTGACCATCATGCGTGCTTATGAGAATGGCGGTCATGCCTATCATGCCACCATGCCAACCGATAGCCTCACCCAATTCCGTGATACCCTAAAAGAAGCCGAAGCGATTGGATTTGATACCTTAAAAGATGCTCAATGGCAACTTGGTAAAAAAATGCTGGCGGTGCTAAATCAACACGGTATCATCAGCGTTGCTCAACCAAACTTCCAAGCTCCGGGGGTAGTGGTAGTTTATACCGACCGTGATGATATGCACAAAGGCTCGGCGTTTGTGGCTCAAGGTTTACAAATCGCAGGCGGTGTACCACTCAAAGTCGGTGAGCCAGACAGCTTTAAAACTTTCCGTTTGGGGCTATTTGGTTTGGATAAATTGACCGATATTGACGGCACAATCAGCCGTTTTGAACAAGCTTTGCAAAAAGTATTAAACGCTTGATTAATCGGTTTATCAATACAAAAGCTCTGCAACGTCAGGGCTTTTTTATGGTTAGGACTTACGCAAATTTTAAATTTATCTTGCTAAATAAGACGCTAGACCCCTGCTTACGCAGGGGTGACGATTCCATAAATTTTTCGTCATTCCTGCGAATGCAGGAATCCAGTGTCTTATGCGTAAGTCCTAATGGTTTAAAAATAAAAAATTTAAGATTCAATAAAGCTTTACCCTTTATAATGATAATGATGGTTTTTAATTTGGTTTTATTTGGAGAAAATATGCACGAAATCAATCCCTTTGTATGGATGCTCGTCCCTGCCGTGGTAGCTATTATCGGTGGTATCATTGCCCTTGTGTGGCATCCAACCCGTGAAGCTCGTAGTATGATTCAGCACTTTGCGGCAGGGGTGATTTTGGCAGCCTTGGCGACTGAGCTGTTGCCAGAAATCGGACGAGAACACGCACAGCCGTGGGTACTTATCGTGGCGTTTGCACTAGGTAGCCTGTTTATGTTTGGCATGAAACTCGTCACCGACCACCTCGAAGAAAAAGACGAAGCCAAAGAAAAAATCACAGGCGTGGCAGGCTTACCGATGGGTATGCTGATGGCGACTGTGATTGACATTGCGGTGGATGGTTTGATTATTGGGGCTGGTTTTGCCAGTGGTGGCGAAACTGGAATGATTTTGGCATTGGGCTTATCAGTAGAAATGTTGTTTTTGGGCTTGGCATTGGTGACCGATACGCTCAAAGGCTGGAAAATCTTGGCAATGACTGCCTTTTTGGGGGCGGAGATTTTGGCATTTGCGTATTTGGGTAGCGTGCTATTGGCAGACGCACCGACAGCGTTGATTTCTGGGGTGTTGGCAGCCAGTGCGGCGGCGTTATTGTACCTTGTTACCGAAGAGTTATTGATTGAAGCCCATGAAATTGAAGAAAAAAATTATTATACCTTGATTTTATTTGCAGGCTTCTTGGCGTTTTGGAGTGTGCAAATGTTGGGGGCGAAGGGGTAAAACTTGCCAAATATCAGCTATTTTCACATAACCTTACATTGTCATAAATATTAACAAATTTCTATCAATGCAAAAAGATATCTTATTGACAAAGGATATCTTTTTACGCATTTTAGCTAAACATTGTTTTATCCAAATTTTAATGAATCTGATAAGCCAAAGGAACGCTATTATGACAAAAATTTCTCATTATTTGAGTATTGGCTTATTGCCATTACTGGTACTGACTGCCTGTAACAAAAAAGAATCCGCCACCACAGCTTCTGCACCTACACAGTCTGTTGAAGCCCCTGCGACAGCGACTGCTACAGCAGAATCCACCAATAACAATGTCACACAAAATGAACAGCTTGGCACAAAATGGGGCGATGAATTGCAGTCCAAAGTCACTACGGTTGATGCCCAGCGTGTGTCTGACATACCCCTTGCTGAAACGCAACTACGCTATGCCGACAAAAACTTTAAAGGTAAAACCCTCAATGATATCTCGATGGTCGCAGGGCAAGTGCGTTTTAGCCTTGAAGATGACAATGGCAATAGTTTGCCGTTATTTCGTGATAAACAGCAGTATTTTGTCAAAGCCCAAGCAGGTCAAAGCTATCAATTACACTACAAAAATAACTCAGATAAAACCTTTGAGGTGGTGGCAAGTGTTGACGGCTTAGATGTGCTAAATGGTAGCACGGCTTCTCGTAGCAATACAGGCTATGTACTTGCCCCACATGAAGATTTGGTGATTGAAGGCTTTCGTAAAAGCGAAGAAGCGGTGGCTTCATTCACCTTTAGCAAGCCAGAAGACAGTTATGCCAATCACAATGCGTCAGGTTCGATTGATAATACTGGGATTATTGGCACGGTGCTGTATGAGTTAGAGGATAAAAATAAGCCAAAACCAACCTACGCCCCAGAGCCAACCGCAAAACCCAATGCGTTTCCTGCTGATAAATAATTTAAACCCAAGCGTATTAATGTTAAACTGGTTGAAGAATATTTCTTCAATCAGTCGCTGATACCACGTTATGCACCTTACACCGCCCATCACCCAACTTGCCCCTGCCAAAATCAACCTTTTTTTACATATCACAGGCAAACGTCCAGACGGTTATCACAACCTACAAACCGTATTTCGGCTGATTGACCTATATGATACCTTGACCTTTCAGCCTACTGACCAGCCCATCGGCGAGGGTAACATGCCCATACGTCTTAACGATGACCCCACCATTACCCAAGACCTTGAGCAAAATCTTATCGTCAAAGCCAGTGGAGCCCTATTTGCCTTTGCTCAACAGCATCAACTCATCAAAGCGGATGAGCTTGCCAAGCTACCCATCATTGACATTCATTTGGATAAAAAAATTCCAATGGGGGCAGGTTTGGGCGGTGGTTCATCCGACTGTGCCACCACCTTAATGACGCTCAATCAGCTTTGGCAATTGGGTATGACCTCAGCACAACTGCAAGCCATTGGAGCGACTTTAGGGGCAGATGTGCCGATTTTTATTTTTGGAAAAGATGCCATTGCCGAAGGGATAGGGGAAGTTTTAACGCCAATCGCATTGCCCCCACAGCAGTTGTTATTGTTAAAGCCGAATGCCCATATCAATACCAAACAGTTATTTGCTCATCAAAATCTGCAACGCAATTGCCCATCTTTTGCACATGAATTTTTGCAACACCATAACCATGAATTTACCCAACAACTGAGCCAAAATTTTGGCAATGTTTTTGAGCCTGTGGTCACGGATTTGTCAGAAGCAGTCAATGATGCGTTAGCCTATTTACACACACTTGCCAACGTCACCCACACCACGCCTCGAATGACAGGGTCGGGGAGCTGTGTGTTTTTACCATTGCCTGATGATATGACATCAAGCATTTTGGAAAAGTGGCAAGCCGATAGCCCTTGTCAAGCATGGCAAGTTAAGACGCTAAGTTAGGACTTACGCAAATTATTAAATTTATTTTTCTAAATTAAAGACACTAGACCCCTGTATTCACAGGGGTGACGAGTAATTGAAAACTGTCGTCATTCCTGCGAATGCAGGAATCCAGTGTCTTGTGCATAAGTTCTATAGGTTAAATCAATCATATTTTTTGACAAAGTTACGAAAAATCGCTTGCTTTTTTACAATTTTTGGGTAAAATATCGCTTCCAATACAGGGGTATCGCCAAGTTGGTAAGGCACCAGGTTTTGATCCTGGCATTCGTTGGTTCGAGTCCAGCTACCCCTGCCATATATTTTCTCTCTTTACAAACTTTGTCCAAAAGTTGGGTTTATCATAAAAACCAGTGAGCTAATAACTTTTGCATTGACAAGTTTAGGTAAAATCGGTATAGTTCGCACCGTTATAGGGGTATCGCCAAGTTGGTAAGGCACCAGGTTTTGATCCTGGCATTCGTTGGTTCGAGTCCAGCTACCCCTGCCAT
>NZ_JBLYZJ010000022.1:0-28667 GCF_048551375.1 Moraxella sp. TY6
TGGCTCTCCAACCTGGGCTCGAACCAGGGACACATGGATTAACAGTCCATTGCTCTACCGACTGAGCTATTGGAGAACAGTTATCAAGTGGTGCGTATAATACAGAAGATTATTTGATTCGTCAAGCAGTTTTTTTAACAAAATAAAAAAACATGAATATTATAAATATTCCAAGCAATAAAAAACCCTTTCTATCAAAGAAAGGGTTTTATATGTGGCTCTCCAACCTGGGCTCGAACCAGGGACACATGGATTAACAGTCCATTGCTCTACCGACTGAGCTATTGGAGAATAAGCGGTAGAATTTGGGTTAAACAAACCAGTGTGTGCTAGTGCGTTTAAGTGGTGCGTATTTTAGCAAAGTTTATCAAGATGTCAAGCGATTTTGATAAAAAAAATTGTTTTAATGAATTGCATGCTGAAAGATACCACAGCGTAAGGCATTGTCACATAATTACGCCATCATTGATATTGGGTCACTGGTATAATTGGGTGAATTTCTCCCAATTAATGGGAGATTTATTGTATTCATAAATTTAAGATTTTAATGCTTTATTAGCTTTATTATAGGAATCTATCATGCCATCTACCACGATTTTGCAAGGTTTATCTGCCACCACCAAATTTTTGTTATCAACCGTGACGCTTACCTTAATGCTTGCCACTACCAGTCATGCTGAGTTGGTGATTCAGCCATCACGCCCCAATATTAGCCCAGAACTTGCCAGTATAGCACTAGCCAAAGCCATGCCCAGTGATGCTTCGACCACCAAACTGATGCAAGTGTTTCATATTGATGAGATGATTGATAGCCTAATTGCCCAACGTCAACAAATGGCAGAGGGTGTGAAAGCCTTACCGAACACCTTGCCAATGACTGAAAGTAACTCTGTTTTTTCTAAAAAAACCAATCAGCAAATCCAAAAGGTGTTTGAAAAGTATCGCCAAGTCTTTGCAGGGCAGTTTGATAGTCAGCAAAGTCGTCAACAAATGCAACAAGCTTACCGTCAAGCGGTACAGAAACATTATACTCAAGCGGAAGTCGAGGCATTGATTGGTTTTTATGATACCCCAATGGGTCAACAGATTTTACCAAAACAATCGTTGGTCACCCAAGATTTTATGCAAATTGCCATGCCAAGTATGATGGGTAATAGCGAAGCTTTACAAAAAGTTTTGCCAAATCTCGGTCAAGATATCGAAAAAATCTTTCAATAATCCTGTAAAATAGGCTGATTGGGTGGGTTTTATAAATAGGACTTACGCAATTTTAAAATATCGTTTCTTTACAAAGACGCTAAACCCCTGCATACGCAGGGGTGACGAGTAATTTAAATTTGGTCGTCATTCCTGCGAATGCAGGAATCCAGTGTCTTTTGCGTAAGTCCTAATAAAAAAATTCTGAAAAATTAAAAAAAGTGCTTGACGTTGATGCGGAAATCTCTATAATACGCATTCACAGACGATGGGTGGTTAGCTCAGTTGGTAGAGCATCTGCCTTACACGCAGAGGGTCAGCGGTTCGAGCCCGTTACCACCCACCAATGCTTGACATCATTGGTTTATTTAGATACTATCGTCATCTACTACCGTGCAGTGGTAGTTCAGTTGGTTAGAATACCGGCCTGTCACGCCGGGGGTCGCGGGTTCGAGCCCCGTCCGCTGCGCCACTTCTTTTAGAAGTTTAAAACTTAGATTCCAAGTTTATGCCTCAAATCTCCCCTGATTTGAGGTTTTTTTTAGATGATTAGAAATACTCAATGATTTGTGTTTTTGAATTGTTAATATAAAACTATTGTGATTTATTTTGCTTAAAATCCTATTAAAATTATGTAATAATACCAAGAAAATTGACCAATCTATTTATTGGGTCATTGAGGTAGAATGAAAATGATGAAGAATTTTTATACAATCTGTGCAATGGGTTGTATCAGTGCTTTGAGTGGCTGTGCAACTTTGAATGGGTTGACAGCAGGTACGAGTGCAGGTCAATTACCCATTACCCAATCAACAGAAACAACCAATGCTATCCCCACCTCATTTGTCGCCCAAAATGGCATGCAATACAATATTAGTGAATTAACCACTGATAATTTGCCAAGGGTTAGTCATGTCGCAAATAGCCGTCCTTTATCTTTACCCAAATCACGTACCAGTGTTGGTGACTATCGTATTACCGCAGGTGATGTGATTGGTATTGTCTTACCTAGCTATCCTGAGATTACGCCATTAACGCCATCCAATGGCAATAATATGTATGGCAATGGTTATTTGGTGGATCAAACAGGTTATTTACAGTTTCCGATGATTGGCCGTGTCAAAGCCACAGGTTTAACAGCCACTCAACTAAGTCAAGCGTTGGCCAGTAGGCTGTCTCGTTATCTCAAACAACCTGACCCCCAAGTGCGTGTATTATCGTATCGTGGTAATAAGTTTTTCATTGATGGTCAAGTCAAAACCCCAGGAGAGTTTTCGATTGCTGACCAACCAGTGAGCATTTATAGTGCGATTGGTATGGCAGGCGGGGCAACGACAACCGCAGATACCGAAAATATCACGTTAAATCGTGGTGGTCGCACTTATCATTTTGGATTAAAGTCCATGAGTCGTTTGGGGTATTCACCCAATAATATGATGATTCAAGATGGTGATGCGATTCATATTAATAACATGGACCAAAATAAAGTCATCGTGGTTGGTGAATTTACTAAGCCTAGCCCTGTACAAATTCCTGAGGATGGTATTAGTCTTGCAGGGGTGATTGGTGAAGTGAGTGGCTTAGATAAAGCAGGGGCAAATGCCAGAATGGTGTATGTTCTCAGAGAAAACCCCGCTCAATATAGTGCCAGTATTTATCATGTGAATCTAACCAATCTAACCAATATGTCATTAGCAAATCGTTTTGAAATGCAAGCAGGTGATGTGGTATATGTTGACCCAACTGGTTTGGCCCGTTGGAATCGTGTGATTTCTTTATTATTACCAGCCACGTCTTTGTCATCTTTAGTAAGTCAGTTTTAAGTAAGGCAGGATTGTCATGTTGGTTAATAATATATTGGTGGTATGTGTGGGTAATATTTGCCGTAGCCCAATCGGTGAAGCGATGTTACAAGCCAAATTTCCTAATATGAAGGTGAGTTCGGCTGGGATTAGTGCGTTGGTCGGTAACCCTGCGGATGATAATGCCATTCAAGTGATGGATGAAATCGGCATTGATATGCGAAGCCACCGTGCTAGACAATTAAACGCTGAACTGATGCAACAAGCAGATTTGGTGTTATGTATGTCAGCAGGGCAGGAGCGTTGGATTAAAGACCAATGGGCGATGCACCGAGGTAAGGTGTATCAGTTGGGTAAATGGATTAATAAAGAAGTTGATGACCCTTATCGTCTGCCTTTAGCAAAGTTTTATGAGGCACGTGAAGTAATCGACAATGCTGTATCTGGCTGGGAATGTAAATTGGCAAAGTAAATATCATTGCGGTCAGTAAAAAATTGACACAAATAATCACATTACATTAAAATCCAAATTTTGACACAATTGATTGAGCGAGCAGGCATGAGTAGTAAAGAAGCGGTTGATGATGAAATTGATTTAAGAGCCTTATTGGGTGTATTGCTCAATTATTGGAAAATGATTGTTGCTTGTTTGCTACTAGGCTTACTGGCTGGTGTGTTTTATGCCAAGACAGCCACACCTGTGTATCGTACAAATGCCCTATTGCAAGTGGATAAAAAATCACAAGGTGTTTCTGCGTTAGGGGCAGATGTTGCAGATTTGCTACAAGCTGAGGGTAGCTCTGCGAATACCGAAATCGAATTGCTAAAATCACGGATGGTCTTATGGCCTGTGATAGAAAGCTCACATTTGGATATTAGTCTTGCTCCAACTGAACGTAAATTTCTTGATAAATTTCGCCAAATTAAGAACAATCAGATTTTTCATGATAATACAGGCATTGCAACCCTTGATGAGCGAGTGTCAGTCGCAGATTTTAATGTGGCAAAAGATTATTATGGCAAAGCCTTTACCTTGGTAGCTGAGGGTAATCAGCAGTTTCGTTTGACCTTAGAGGATAAGGTTAATATTAAAGGTTATATTGGCAAGCCCACGACCATCAATACCAAGCAAGGGCCTGTTAGTATTTTGGTTAATCGCTTGCCACCGAAAGAGAGCTTTTTTATTAGTCAACAAGCCCCTGCCAATGCTACAAATTCTCTCAGAGGCTCATTGAATATAGTAGAGCAGGGTAAAAATACAGGTATTTTAACTGCCACGATGGATGGCGTTAATCAAGACGAAATTACCCAAACCCTCACCAAAATTGTTACCACTTATAAACAACAAAACGAAGATAAAAGTTCAGCAGAAACCTCGAAAACTTTGGCATTTAT
Source organism: Moraxella sp. TY6 (assembly GCF_048551375.1). Lineage (NCBI taxonomy): Bacteria > Pseudomonadati > Pseudomonadota > Gammaproteobacteria > Moraxellales > Moraxellaceae > Moraxella > Moraxella sp. TY6. The sequence continues at coordinate 4,395 of NZ_JBLYZJ010000022.1, forward strand.
GCAAGAACAATTGCCAAAATTGCAACAGCAACTGAACGAAGCTCAAATTGCCTTTAACCAATTCCGTCAAAAAAATGGTACGGTTGATATTGATAAAGAGGCAGAGTTAATTGTTGGTCAACGCACTGCCATTCAAACCAGTCTAAGAGAGTTAGAATTAAAACGAGCGGAATTGGCAGAGCGTTATACCGATGAATACCCTGTATTAAAACAGATTAATGCCCAAATTGCTGAACTCAAAGATAAAGACAAAGCTTTAAGCGAAAATATTACTCGTATTCCAGAAGTACAGCGTCAGTTTCTGGATTTATCCAATGAAGTCAAAATTAGCAGTGAAATTTATCTCACCATGCTAAAAAATTACCAACAATTGCAAATTGTCAAATCAGGACAAATGGGTTATGTGCGGATTGTGGATTTGCCAATCAGTACAGATAAACCAATTGCTCCAAAAAAATCGCAAATTGTGTTGTTAGCAAGTTTATTAGGTTTAATGTTGGGCGTTGGCTTAGCATTCTTACGCTCATTGCTAAATGTGGGTGTGAAAGATGTCAAAGATTTAGAAGATCAAATCGATGTGCCTGTTATTGCTGTGATTCCAAAAGCGCCTCGTTTGGCACGATTAACGAAAAACAAACGTGGCAACAAGTCAGCCTTGTTGGAACGTGTCGAGCCTGATAGCGTTTCAAATGAAGCTATTAAATCACTTAGAACGCATCTATTATTCGATAGTAAGCATGAGAAAGGCAATAAATTGTTAATCACAGGGGCCTCACCAGGTATTGGTAAGTCGTTTGTGAGTGCTAATTTAGCAGTAGCCATGGCGATGTCGGGTAAAAAGGTGTTGTTAATTGATGCGGATGCACGCTTGGGGCATTTACATGACTATTTCCATCAAGTCAATGATTATGGTGTGGTTGATTATTTAACCGAAGCTAATACCATGCAGATTCCTTCAAAATTGATACAAAAAACCAGTTTTGATGGTTTGGACTTAATTCCCCGTGGACGTTATCAAAAAAATACCTCTGAGTTATTTTTGAATGATGGTATGAAAAATTTATTGGCTCAAGTATCAGATATTTATGATTATATTCTCATTGATACCTCGCCTGTGATGGGAACATCAGATGCGTTATCTGTTGGACAATTAGTGGATCAAGTATTGTTTGTCACACGTTATGGTGTATCTACTGCTAAACAAGTAGAGTTTGCCGTTGAGCGTTTACAAAGAGCCAATATCCCTGTGACAGGCATTGTATTTAATGGCACAGAACAATCAATTATCAATAGCTATAACTATCATTATGGTTATGATTATAAGGCTAAGTAAACAAAGGCTGAATAAATATCACTATGTCAAACGTTTCTACTATTAATCATAATCGTGCTGGTCATGCGAGTCAGTTTACAGGGATATATCGTGTATTGGCGTATGGTATTCAATTGCCACGTTCAGTAAAAAGTTTATTATTGGTAGTGTTAGACACGTTGGCTTCTGTCATTAGTCTATGGCTAGCTATAGCGTTGCGTTATGGCGAATTTGATTTTAATGTTAGCCGTTGGGTAATCATAGGATTGGCTGTTTTACCAATTATTTTATTATGTCTCATCCATTTTTATAGCAATGTATTGCGGGTGTTTCAAGATGAAATCATGCGTACAGTGCTATTGGTGATGTTGGGTTGCTTGATACTTGGGCAGTTGCTTTGGTATCAAGGGTTATTACCGAATGTCCCAAGGGCTGCCCCTGTTATTCATGTATTTTTATTATATATTTGGTTATGGAACAGTCGGATTATTTTGCAGTTTTTGCTTCGCAGAGTGCTATATAGAGGGGTGCATCAACAAGATAAACAGAATGTGTTGATTTATGGTGTGGGTGATATTGCCAAAGACTTGATGCACGTGCTACATCAAAGCCAAGAGTATGATATTGTTGGTATTGTTGACCAACGGCATCAGCTTAAAGGGGCAAGGATATTAGGGGCAAAAGTTTATACTGATGATAATTTAATTGAATTAATTGATAAGCTCAAAGTTGAACATATTCTATTTGCTTTACCACCTGAATATAAAGAATTACAGCAACAAATTATTCATCAATTAGCCGATGTCTCCGTCAAAATTAGCCAAATTCCTAGCTTAAATGATATTACCAGTGGAAAGATTAAACTTTCGGATATCAAACCTGTCGATGTCATGGATGTGCTACAGCGAGAAGCAGTAGCACCTAATATGGATTTATTACAAAAGAATATCCGTGATAAAGTGGTCATGGTGACAGGGGCAGGTGGTTCGATTGGTAGTGAGTTATGCCGTCAGATTATCCAACAACAACCTCAAGAACTGGTACTATTTGAAATTTCTGAATTTGCCTTATATGCCATTCATCAAGAATTATCACAAATTATTATTAAGCAAGCATTGCCAATTACGCTGCATCAACATTTGGGTAATGTGACCAATCAGGATTTGGTAGAGTCTTTATGCCAACGATATCAAGTACACACCATTTATCATGCTGCTGCTTATAAGCATGTGCCGATTGTTGAATGTAATGAATATGAAGGTATCATTAATAATTTTGTTGGTACGTATCGTACCGTGCAAGCAGCTATTAATGCCAACGTAGATACCTTTGTCGCTATTTCTACAGATAAAGCAGTCCGCCCAACCAATGTGATGGGGGCGACTAAACGCATGGCAGAGCTAGCGTGTCAATCCTTTGCGATGAGTCAAGCCCATACCACCATTAGCATGGTACGCTTTGGTAATGTATTGGGTTCATCGGGTTCAGTTGTACCGTTGTTTAATAAGCAGTTAGCAGCGGGTAAGGTGTTAACTGTCACTCATCCCGAGGTCACTCGTTATTTTATGACCATTCCAGAAGCCGCCCAATTGGTGATTCAAGCAGGGGCGATGGCAACAGGTGGTGAGGTGTTTGTGCTAGATATGGGTGAGCCTGTGAAAATTGCAGATTTGGCAAAACGCATGATCACGTTAAGTGGGCAAAAAATTAAATCCGAACGTTACCCAAATGGTGTGGAAATTCAATATGTGGGACTACGCCCTGGTGAGAAGCTATACGAAGAGCTAATCATTGATGGGGATAATATTGAGCCAACAACCCACAAGCGTATCATGCAGGCAAAAGAACATTATTTCCCACAACAAGAAATACAACAGTTTTTAGAGCAAGTGATTAGTCAAGCCATAGGGCAAAAAGATACCCACTGGCTACGGCAACAATTTGAATATTTTGTGGAAGGGTATCAGTTGCGACCAAAAGCTTAATGAAGAAATCTGATAACGACCAAGTTATAGCACTAGAGGCAAAAATGAACGTTAGAAACTCACATGAGTTTTCAGAAATACTAGATGGTAAAACCCTACTAATAACAGGTGGTACAGGTTCATTTGGTAATACCATGATAGATGGTTTTTTAGATTCATCCCTAAAAGAAATTAGAATCTTTAGCCGAGATGAAAAAAAGCAAGAAGATATGCGTATCGCTTATAAAAATGATAAGTTAAACTTTGTATTGGGTGATGTTCGTAATTTTAATGATATTAACCAAGCCATGTATGGTGTTGACTTTGTATTTCATGCGGCAGCTTTAAAGCAAGTGCCATCCTGTGAATTTTATCCGATGCAGGCAGTACAGACGAATATTTTGGGTGCGGATAATGTACTTGAAGCTTGTATCCAAAACCAAGTTAAGAGAGTAGTGGTATTAAGCACGGATAAAGCCGTACATCCTGTCAATACCATGGGCATGTCAAAAGCGATGATGGAGAAAATTACTATTGCTAAATCACGAGACCCTAGAGTCAAAGCGATGGAAGCAGCCTATGCCATCACTCGCTATGGTAATGTGATGTGTTCAAGAGGCTCGGTGATACCTCTATTTATTAATCAGATTAAGAAAGGCTTACCGCTCACCATCACAAACCCAAATATGACTCGTTTTATGATGTCACTGGATGAGTCTGTTGATTTGGTATTGTTTGCTTTTACTAATGCCAATCCTGGTGATACCTTTGTCCAGAAATCACCAGCGGCTACTATTGGTGTATTGGCAGAAGCATTAAAACAGTTATTTAACTCTGATAGTGAAATCCAAATCATCGGCTCTCGACATGGTGAAAAAATGCACGAAACGCTGTGTTCAAAACAAGAAATGTCAAAAGCTGAAGATATGGGAAATTTTTTTCGTATTCCTGCAGATTTGCATGATTTGAACTATGCCAAATATGTGAGAGAAGATAAAGGTGTTGAATTTGCGGATGAGTATAATTCTCATAACACAAGATTGTTAAATGTTGAAGAGTTAAAAGAACTTTTGATGAGCTTAGAGTTCGTTAGAGATGAGATAAGATGTAATTAGATTTGTTTTGAACACTAAGGTTGTAGTCATTAAATGAAAAAACAAATTGCACAAAATGTTTTTTGGCTTATTTGTGAAAAAATAATCACAATCATCTTGGTTTTTTATGTTGAAGGGGTTATCTCAGGCTTATTATCAAAAGCAGACTATGGTAAATGGATTTATAGTATTAATTTAGTATTATTATTAGGGTCATTAAGCTTAATTGTTGGGGCTGAGGTGTTAGTACCAACACTAAGTAAGTATAAAAAAATAAGCCAAGAAATAATTTTTGATACATTTATTATTAGATTTTTTTTTGGTCTATTAGCTTATGTAGCTACAATTTGTTACAGTAACTTTTTTATTGATGATACAGTATTGCAAGGATTTTTGAACATCTTGGCTTTAGTGTTGTTATTTAATGAGTCTTTTGGTGTTGTTACAGGATATTTTCAGTCAAAGGTTAATATTTTCCCAGTTACTATTGTTAGGCTAATAGGTTTAGGTTTTAGAGCGTTAATAGTAACTATTATTCTAAAGTTTGGATTAGAGGTGTCATTCATTCCTTGGGCAAGAGTGGCAGAAACAATAGTAAGTGCTATTGGTTTGTTTTTACTATATTATTTTTACCGAGGCAATCTTTTTTCTAAATTCTCAAAGAGTATTGCAAAGATTTTATTTTTTCGAGGGCTTTTTTTATGGCCCTCTCTAATGATGATGTATTTTTTTCAAAGAATTGATAGATTCTTTGTTGAACATTACTTAGGATTTGACTATTTAGCAGTGTATGGTATTAGTATTCAAATCATCGAACAAGCAACCTTATTATTCGCAATGGTGATTCAATCAATTGCTCCCATATTTATTTACCAAAGGGTGAATAGTAAAGATAGATTGAATAAATTGGGTATAATTACTATTTTAATGTTAGTATTATCTGTTGTATCTATAATTATGGGATACTTTATGATACCTTTATTTGTGGATATAGTATATGGTGAAAAGTATTTCGGAGCTATATCAATCACTATTGGTTTATTACCAAGTTTAATTTTTTATAGTATAGATATGGTATTGACTCAATATTTCTATGCTGAAAACTTAGGTGGTAAGCTGATTTATAAATGGATTCTGATGGCTTTAATAACTTGTTTAAGTTATTGGGGGGGTCTAGGGATATTAGGTGTTAAGTCAGCAGCATTAATATTTAATATTAACTATATTATTATGTTAGTAATCACGTTGATATTATTTAAAAAGTATATTTATAAGACCAAAAATATCACCAAATGCTCCTTCACAAATTAAAGGTATGTATATGCAACTTTCTATCATAACAGCCACTTACAATAGAGCTTACTGCTTAGATAATATTTACCAAAGCATCCTTAGAAATAAATATCACGAGGAGATAGAGTGGATATTAGTTGATGACGGATCTTCTGATAATACTAGAGAACTTGCAAACAAGTGGATAAAAGAAGATAAAATTAATTTCAGATTTTATACTAAACCTAATGGTGGAAAAACGAGAGCCATAAAACTTGGGTTCGATAATAATCCAAAGGGTAAATATACTTTTGTATTAGATTCTGATGATTATCTAGCTGATAATGCCATTGAGATTATTTTAGATAATTTGAAAAATTTGGACGAGAAGTATATTGGTATATTAGGATTGAAAGCCTTTACAAATGGAAAGGTGGTCGGAGATAAATTTAATAATCATGAATCCAACTACATAAATCTTTACTTTGGTAAGAATGCCATTAATTCAGATAAATTATTTATTATAAGAACTGATATTTATAAAAAGAGCTATGAACTCCCTTTAAATAATGAAAAGTTTATGCCAGATAATATTCCTTATATCAACGCAAACTCTGAAGGTTATTATAGACTAATTAATGAGATTTTGTATTATGGCGAATATTTAGATGATGGTATGACAAATAATGTCTTTAAGATGGCTATGAATAACATCAATTGTTACATATATGAGAAGAAAAGATTGCAGGCAGAAAAACTATCCCCAAAATTCACAATTTTAAATACAGTGAAATATATACATTATTCTATTTTGGCCAAAAAGAATCTTATCGAGATTGTTAAGCAGTCAAATCAAAAGAAATTGACATTATTATTATATCTTCCAGTTGGGGTAGGGCTATATCCTTATAGAAAAAAGATGTTAAAAACTATCAAAGATTAGGGCTGTTGAATATTCGTAATTTAAAGTCTTCATATGCAAGCTAGAACTTGATTTACACTTATCTGTAAGTTTTGATGTAAAATTAATTACCAGCTAAATAAAATGCAAAATATTAATGTAGTGTGAGTTAGGGAAGCATGACTCGCAAAATATAACATATGTTTAATTTTTTCAAGTAATTATGTAATTTTAGGTTGTAAATCAAGAAATTATGATTTTAAGAGGCTAATAAATGAATATGCAAGGCATTCTAATAACTTCATTAGATAAAATGCGGTAATTACTGTGAAAAATTTTAAAAAATACTTTAGTCAAATGTTGTTGTTAAGTCCATTTATGATGGGTTATATGATAGTGTTTATGATGACTATGTTTATTGCATTAGATAGAGATAATTATCTATTTATGATGCAGTATCCATTTGAAGGGCGTGAAGAACCATTAATTCATATTATATCATATTTATTAGGTTTCCTAAATAATTTACCTAGCCTTAAATTGGTATTATTACAAATATTTTTTACAACACTCCTGTTGCTTGTAATTATTAAAAATGAGGGGATAGGGCGAAATTCAAATTTTTTAAAAGTTATTATTAGTTTTCTACTTTTTATCAGTGTTTTTTCAAATATGCTATCTGTTCAGCTTAGAATAGGGTATGCAACAATAATATTCATTTTTATCTCATTATTTCTTGATAAAGAACCTAAATTAAGAAATATACCATACTATCTGCTACCCTGTTTAATGCATATGGGAGCTGTTCCTGTAGTGATTGCTTACTATACTATTAATTTTTTAAAGATTAATAGCTATAAAAAGTTTGTAATTGTATTCCTTCTATCAATAGGTATAATGACATTGGGGGTAAAATTTTTACCTGAAATAATGACTCAGATTGGGATTAACGGATATTATAATGATTATTTAGAAACGGAGGGTGATTTTGGTAGAGCTTTTCCATTTACTATGTTTTTTTATTTTGTCTTAATATTGATATCATTATTTAAGTTTGAGTCTTTTAAGTTCGATCAATCTTATTATTTCAGCTTGTTCGGTTTAGTATTGGTATATAATGCAATAATTTTGAAGTTGTATGTATCATTTAAAATGTTAGTACCCTTCTCAGCCTTTTTTACCATTTACCTGTTTAATGCAATAAATATTAATAATCAGTATACAAAAGCAGGGACTATCATTTTAATAATGTTATTAATACCTTTAAGTTTTTTTATGTTGATAACTCAAGCAGGATTATAAAGTGAAAATATTATACATTATTACTGGGCTTGGTATGGGTGGTGCAGAACGTGTAGTGTGTGACCTTGCTGACCAAATGATACTACGAGGGCATCAAGTCAAAATCGTTTATTTAACAGGAGAGTCGATTACTAAGCCAAAATCTAACGAAATTGAAGTTGTTTATTTAGGCTTGAATAGTGCAAAAGACTGTGTTAAAGCATCTTTAAAATATAGAAAGCTCATTGCAAAATTTCATCCTGATATTATTCATGCTCATATGGTTCATGCTAATATTTTTGCAAGATTAAATAGAATCGGTGTAGACGTACCCAAGTTAATTTGTACTGCCCATAATTCAAATGAAGGTGGTAAGTTACGTATGTTAGCTTATCATTATACTAACTTCCTATCTGATAAAAATACAAATGTCAGTAACGAAGCAACAGAATCATTAATTAATAAAGGTGCATTTAATAAACATAATGTTATAACCGTATATAACGGTGTCGATCTCGAGAATTTTAAACATCTTACAAGCGATGATTGTAAAAAAAGTAATGAAAAAATATTTTTATCTGTTGGTAGGTTTAATCAACAAAAAGATTATCCAAATTTATTGAATTCTATATCAATAGCGAAGCTCGACAATGTTAAATATTTAATAGCAGGTGATGGTGAGCTAAGACAAGATATAGAAAAATTAACTCACAAACTGAGCTTAGAAAACAAGGTAAGCTTGCTGGGAAAAAGAAATGATATACCAGAGTTGTTAAATAATGCAGATTTTTTTGTTTTATCATCTAAACACGAGGGGTTGCCAACCGTAGTAATAGAGTCCATGGCTTGTGGCTGTTTTGTGATTGCGACAGATTGTGGTGGCACAGCCGAAATTATGGGTGATACTGGCATACTTGTACCTCCACAAGACAGTCAAGCCCTTGCGGAAGCGATGCAAAAGGCAATGAGTTTGAGAGATGAGCAAATCCAAGAAAATAATATACGAGCAAGAAAGCGAGTGGAAGAGCTGTTTTCCTTAGAAAAAAGCGTTGAAAGGTGGCTAGAGATTTATCAATCTGAATAAATGTATATCAAAAGGCTTCTTAATGAGTAATTCTAAAAAAATCATTGTGATTGGTACAATGTCATCTTATTTATATAACTTTAGAAAAGATTTAATTAAATATTTAATTAAATTAGGACATGAAGTTTATGCTTTAACAACAGATGATGACCCTAAATATACAAGTCAAATAAAATCACTGGGAGTAACACACTATACTTACCCTATGGATAGGGGGGGCGTTAATCCAGTAAGCGATTTTTCAAGTATCAAGAGTTTGTATAAACATATTAACGCTATAAAACCCGACGTGGTTTTTAGTTATACTACTAAGCCTGTTATCTTTGGAACAATTGCAGCAAAAATGGCTAAAGTACCAAATATTGTTGGCATGATTGAGGGGTTGGGTTACACATTTACTGAGCAACCAATAGCTGAAACCAAAAAAACTAAACTTATTAGAGCAGTACAAGTTTTACTTTATAAAACTGCTTTGCCTTTAGCTGATAATATAATATTTTTAAATCCAGATGACCCTAAAGATTTATTAGATACCTATGATATTAGTGTAAAAAAATCCCATATTGTTGGTGGAATAGGTCTAGATATGTCTGAATATCCATTTCAGCCCTATCAACATACAGATAAAGTAAATTTTTTGTTTATTGGTAGATTATTGAGAGAGAAAGGTATATATGAATTTATTGAAGCAGCTAAGCAAGTCAAATTGAAATATAATCATGCAAAGTTTACTGTATTAGGTAGTTTGGATACTCAAAATCCAGGTGCTTTATCAGAAATAGAGCTTAAACAACTTATTAATACTGGTTTAATTGAATATCCAGGGCATGTCGACAATATCGCAGAATGGTTAAATAAATGTGCTGTTTTTGTGCTACCCTCATATCGTGAGGGTGTTCCTAGAAGCACACAGGAAGCGATGGCTATAGGCCGAGCAGTTATTACGACTGATGTACCAGGTTGTCGTGAGACAGTGATTGATGGTGACAATGGTTTTCTTGTGACTAAATGGAATCCAAAACCCTTGGCGGAAAAAATGATATATTTCATAGAAAACCCCACACAGATTATAAAAATGGGTGAACGTAGTCATGAGATTGCAAAAGAGAAATTTGATGTAAATACTGTTAATCAAAAACTTGCAAATATTATTCTTTCTTAAATTGAGGGATGTAATGAAAATTTTAGTTACAGGAGCAAATGGCTTTTTGGGGAAAGAGGTGGTTATATTCCTTTCTTCAAAAGAAGAGGTTATTGCTTGCACTCGTCATAGTAGATATGGCCTTGATGTGGAACATCGTCAGCTAACTAATTTTACTGATGCAAAAGAGTGTAATCGTGTATTACATGATATTGATATAGTTATCCATTGTGCAGGTTTAGCGCATGTGCATAGCACTGATGATGTAAAAGATGATTTTTATAAAGCTAATGTCCAATCAACCAAAGTGTTGGCAGAGCAAGCATTAGCAAATAATGTAAAGAAATTTATATTTATTAGTTCAATTGGTGTTAATGGTAATAAAACAGAAGGTCAGCCATTTACAGAGTTGCATACTACAAATCCAATCAATGAGTATGCTCTATCAAAACTTAAAGCTGAACAAGCTCTTTATCAAATTTTTGAAAAAACAACAACTGATTTAATTATTCTAAGACCACCATTAATCTATGCTGGTAATGCTCCAGGTAATTTTAATAAATTATTAAAGATTGTAAGTTTAGGTGTGCCTTTACCATTTTTATTATTAAATAACAAAAGAACTATGATTGGGCTAGAAAACTTATTGGGGTTGATTGAAAAGTGTATTGATTATCAGAAGCCAATCAAAGCTACATTTGTTATTGGAGATGATGAATCAGTATCTACAAAGCAAATCTTACTTAATCTTGGCAAAGGTATGGATAAGACAGTTAAATTATTGCCTTTTCCGAAGCTTCTAGCTAGAGTTGGTGCAAAAATTTTTGGTCAACATAAATTATATGAACAGCTGTTTTGTGATTTAGAAATTGATAATTCAAAGATCAAAACTACTTTAAATTGGCAACCAGAATTTACTACTAATAAACTGCTAATTAAATCTGCTCAAGAGTATAAGAGAAATTTATTATGATTCGACTCCTAGATTTTTTATTCGCCTTGATTGGCTTGATAGTATCACTACCGTTGTTGGTCATTGTATTGGTCATTGGCTTTTTTGATACAGGTTCACCCTTATTTATCCAAGAACGAGTGGGTAAAAATAAAAAACCATTCAAACTTATTAAATTCCGTACCATGAAAGTTGCGACCCAATCGGTGGCTAGCCACTTGGTTGATGGCTCTGCTATTACGAAGATGGGTAAATTTTTACGTAAAAGCAAACTTGATGAATTACCACAGCTAATCAATGTATTAAAAGGTGATATGAGTTTTGTAGGACCTCGTCCCAATTTGTTTAACCAAGAAGAGCTGATACAAGAGCGTGATAAGCTTGGTGTGTATGATGTTAAGCCAGGTATCACAGGTTTGGCTCAGATCAATAATATTGATATGTCAACACCTAAGCTACTGGCAGCAACAGATAAAAAAATGCTAGATAATCTGTCACTAAAGAAATATTTTGGCTATATTATTAGTACCGCATTGGGTAAAGGTAGTGGTGATGCCGTAAAATTACAAACCGCTTAAATGATAATGGAAGTATAACTGATATCATTTAAAGAGATTATCAACGTTTTTGCTACGAAAACATCCTATAATTTTTTGATAAAAAGGGCATAATAGCAACTATTATGCTCTTATTTTTTGCCAGTGGGTATGTCGATATCTGTGTCAAATTTGATAAATTTTTAATTTAGTGAGATTTATTATGTCAGTCATTGTAAAAAATTCTAAACTTACCAAAACCATCCTGATGCAAGCCATTGTGCTGAGTATGGGGCTAGGTGCGATACAAGCAAGTAATGCAGGACAACTGGTTCAAATTGACCAAGATTTACGTCAAGATTTACAGACCTTGGCATTAAGCGGGGCGATTGATATCAATACCAGCACGTGGCCGTTAAGTTCAGAGGTGATTGAGCGAGCATTAAGCCAGGCTAGCCCTAAGACTGAGTATGAACACCAGTTATTACAAAAAATCCAACAGCAAATCACCCAAACTGACCAGTCTAAACTACAAATCGTCACCAATATTGAGGGTGACAAACGAGCCGTGGTCAAAGGCTTTGAGCAAGCAGGTAATAATGTTACCCCATTTGGCGTATCAATGTCTCATGCCCATGCAGATAATCGTCTAGATTATCGTATTCAAGCGACATATAATGCTGAAGATGATGAACCTAGCAAACAAGCAAATTTCGATGGCAGTTATATCGGTACAAAAGTAGGTAATCATCGTGTGGCTTTTGGTAGCTTGCCAATGTGGTGGGGTAATGGTGTTGATGGTAGCTTGATTCGTAGTGATGTTGCTCGCCCTGTAACAGGGGTATTGGTACAACGAGCTGACCCTAAGCCGATTGATTTGCCTGTGTTAAAAAAATTGGGTGAAGTGAATTATCAGATTACCGCAGGTCAGTTGCAAGGCTATGAGGCTGTACCGAATGCGAAGTTGATTGGTACACGAGTGACGGTCAAGCCGAATGCTTCTTTAGAGCTTGGGGCATCTCGTACCATGATGTGGGGTGGCGAAGGTCGTGATAATAGTTTGAAAGCCTTTGCTAAGGCTTTTACGGGGTTAAAAGATAATGTTTATTCAGGCTATGACCCAGCGAACCATATTGCTGGTTTTGATGTTCAATTGAATTTACAACCTAAATTTAACATGCCAGCCAGTATTTATGCAGAACTTATCGGTGAGGATGAAGCAGGTGGTTTACCATCAAAGCATGCTTATCTTGCTGGGATAAAAGGGCTAGTACCCATTAAAGGCAAACCTTGGCTTTGGCATGCTGAATGGGCGAATACTTATTATGATTTTGATAAAACCAATATTATGTATGGTCATAGCATTTATCGAGATGGTTATTATCAAAAAGGTTTACCGTTAGGTCATCCTATCGGTGGTGATGGTGAAGTAGTGACGGTCGGTTTGTCTGGTGATATCAATCCACAGCATCGTTTGGGGTTTAGCTATACCAAGGCTAAGGTAAATCAGTCTAATCAAACTACCAATGTCGCATTTCCTACCGCAAAAACGTTAGATATCGCCAATGCCGATTGGCAATACCGTTATAACGATAAACTCACTACCAAAATGGGGATTTGGGGACAGCGTGATGATGCGGATGAAACCGATGTGGGTGGTAAAGTGACTTTGACTTATCAGTATTAATAACAGCAGTTATAAGTAGAGTCACAATGAGGGGCTAGTACACTATAGTACCCCATTACATGCCAACCTTCACAAAGCTTATATCACTTTTGGTATGATGGATTTTATGACCCACATTGGGGTGGGCGTTTTGACAGAAGCAGTGCGTGGGGCAGTCCGTATTATGGGGGCATTGGCAGTTTTTATGCCCCATTACCCAAGCGATAATCGTTTAAATTCAGTCGCTTAAATTAACGGATTAATCGTTGGAATTTTGGCATTTTTTACCGATTTGCTAGGGTCAAAGGTCTGCACTTCTGGCGAAGTCGGTACGCCTTTTTGTTGAAGGCTATCATCAATTTGTCCTGATTGAATATTTTCGCCTTCAAAAACTCGAATATTATCATTGCGATTTAGCGTCAAGCTTTCAAAGTCAAATAGCTCACGGTCGGCAAGCTGACTGGGAGCGACATTTTGCAATGCCCCAAAAATCGAATCTAGGCGTTTGGGATATTTTTCATCCCATTCTCGTAGCATGTCATTAATCATCGCTCGTTGTAGATTTTCTTGGCTACCGCATAGGTTACAAGGAATAATCGGAAATTTTTTATAATTGGCATATTTAATGATGTCTTTTTCTTCCACATACGCCAGCGGACGAATCAGAATATTCTGCTCATCATCGGATAATAGCTTGGGTGGCATGGATTTGAGGCTACCACCATGAAACAGGTTTAAGAAAAAAGTCGCCATCATGTCATCACGGTGATGACCCAACGCCACTTTGGTCGCCCCAATTTGTTTAGCAAAACCATATAATGAGCCACGGCGTAAGCGAGAACATGCCGAGCAGTAAGTCTTACCCTCTGGAATGATTTGCTTGACCACGCTATAGGTATCTTTTTCCAAAATATAATACGGAATACCGTTCTTTTCGAGGTATTCTGGTAAGATATGCTCTGGGTAATTGGGTTGTTTTTGGTCGAGATTGACCGCCACTACATCGAATTTTACAGGGGCGATTTTTTTAAGAAATAATAAAATATCCAGTAGCGTAAAGCTGTCTTTCCCCCCAGAAATACACACCATCACCACATCACCATCTTCAATCATGTTGTAGTCACGAATCGCCCATGACACCAATTTTCGCAGTTTCTTTTGCAACTTGCGAAAGCGTGCGGAATTGATATCACCTTGAGGTTCGTTGGCTTGGATTTCATTATCAGCTTGGTCTGGTTCGTCCGCCATAACTTCATCTTGGGGTAAATCATCGGCTAAATCCACATCGAGTTCGGTGGGCAGTTGAGTGGTAGCGGTATGAGTAGCAGACATGATAAACCCTTAAGAGATAGTACATTCAAGCCAAAATTAGTGCATTTGGTAGGGACGTATTGCATACGCTCAAGATGATTAATGCCTAATTTTGAAGTGAATTGAAAATAAAAACGCTATTTTAAGGGTTTTTGGGGATAAGGGCAAATTCAAACATTACCCAAACATCTTTTTAATTTTTGCCAATGCCCCATTTTGTTGCCGAATTTCTGTTTCAGCTTCTTTTTCCGCTTGCTGTTGTTTGGCATCCATCAAGGTGCGTTCAGCAAACAAAGGCAACTGAGCATCCCCACGATAAAATTCACCTTCACGATACGCTTGATAAATATGACGAGCAAACACATTCAACACCGCTGCAATTGGCAATGCAATCAACATACCGACCACCCCTGCTAAACCTGCCCCTGCCAACACCGCAAACATTACCCACAGCGGTGACAAGCCGATTTTATCACCCAGTAGCAAGGGTTGTAGCACGTAGCCCTCGACCATTTGACCGACCATAAATGCCCCCACAATCAACGCCATTTGCACCCAATCTAAGCCAAACTGAAAAAATCCTGCAATTATGGCGGCGACAAATCCCAAAATAAAACCCAAATACGGCACAAAACTGGCAATCCCTGCAATCATTCCAATAATCAAACCGACCTTTAGCCCAATCATTTGCAACTGCACGGCATACACAATGCCGAGTAAAATCATCACCAACAACTGCCCTTTGATAAAGGACATCAATGCCTCATCGGTTTCTTTGGCAATCTCATAAGTTTTTGCCAAAAAGCGGTTGGGAATGGCATGGCGAAATTGAATCAGCCGTTCCTCCCAATTATATAAAAAATAAAACATCAAAATCGGCACAAGCACCACCAATCCTGCAATATTAATTACACTCATACCCGATAAAAATAAATTCATAAAAAATGAACGAGCATCGGTAATATTATAATTTTGCTTGAGATAATCCACCAAACCTACCGACATATCTTTCACTTGTAATGGTGGCAAGCGAATTGGCGTATGCGATTTGACCCAACCTCGCAAGGTATTATTATAATAATCAATCGCTGAGGGTACATATTTCCACGCTGCCTGTAACTGTTCCCATGCTAGCGGAATCAGCCACCATAACACCCCACCAATTAGTAATGCACTGCTAAAATATACCAATAAAATCGCCAGCCAACGGCGAATATGCAAAATATCTTGTAATTTCTGCACCAATGGATTGACCACATACGCCAACACAAATGCCACTATAAACGGCAAAATCACCGACTGTAAGCGATACACCAACCAGCCAAACACCACCATACCCACCAAAATAAACAATCGCCGAAAGAATGGGTCAGTGGAAAAACGATAAGGGGGTGGGTTATACATGGTCGCCTCAAAAGTTAAAAATTAGAATATTATCGTGAATTATTTGGGCTAATTTTAGGCAATTTTGAAAAAATAGATAGCTCAAACTGCACAAATGATACAAAACGCTAAAAGTCTTTGCAAAAACACGGTTTTAACGGTTATTTTTGTCAATTTAAGCGTAATTTAGGTATAATGCCAATAAATTATTTTTATGCTTTCAATTGTTAGCCAAATAGGATTGCCATGACTGCTCAAACTACCAATAAAACCTCTTTAAGTTATAAGGATGCAGGCGTTGACATTGACGCAGGCGAAGCGTTAGTTCAACGTATCAAATCGGTTGCCAAAGCCACTGCTCGCAAAGAAGTCGTGGGTGGATTGGGCGGATTTGGGGCGTTATGCCGTATCCCACAAGGCTATAAATCCCCGCTACTGGTATCGGGTACAGATGGCGTTGGCACAAAGTTAAAATTAGCGTTAGACCTAAATGAGCACGACACCATCGGACAAGACCTTGTCGCCATGTGCGTCAATGACCTGTTGGTTTGCGGTGCAGAGCCATTATTCTTCCTTGACTACTACGCCACAGGCAAGCTAGACGTGGACGTTGCCGAAAAAGTCATCAAAGGCATTGGCGATGGTTGTAAACTATCAAACTGTGCGTTAATCGGTGGCGAAACTGCCGAAATGCCCGGTATGTATCATGGCAATGACTATGATTTGGCAGGCTTCTGCGTGGGCGTGGTCGAAGAATCAGAAGTCATCACAGGCGACAACGTGGCAAAAGGCGATGTGTTAATCGGTATTGCTTCAAGTGGTGTACATTCAAACGGCTATTCATTGGTGCGTAAAGTCATCGAAGTGTCAGGTGTGGACATCGCTACCGCTACGCTTGACGGCAAATTGCTTAAAGATGCGTTAATGCAACCCACAAAAATTTATGTCAAATCAATCAATGCCTTGCAAAAAGCCTTGGGCAATGCCAACATTCATGCGATGGCTCATATCACAGGCGGTGGCTTGACCGAGAATCTACCTCGTGTATTGCCAGAGAATTTGACCGCTCAAATTAATGTCAACTCTTGGACTTTCCCACCTGTGTTCCAATGGTTACAACAAAACGGTAATATCGAGCAGTCAGAAATGGTACGCACCTTTAACTGTGGCGTGGGCTTTGTGGTGGTATTGCCTGCAGATAAAGCCGATGAGGCGATTAAATTACTCAATGACAATGGCGAGACCGCTTGGAAATTGGGGGAAATTGTCGAGCGTGAAAATGATGCGGTGACGTATCGTTAATCATGCAACACATCACCGCCTTATTATTCGATGACTTTGAAACCCTTGACCTATTTGGCGTGGTCGAAGTCTTCGGACGTTTGCCCGAAATTTATACCTGCCATTTTGTATCATTAACAGGCGGTTTGATTACCAGTTCGCAAAACGTACAGATTCAAACCGTTGCGGTCGCTGACTTCCATTTACCAACCGATATTTTTCTGATTATTGGTGGTAAAGGCACTCGCCAACTAGTAAATGACAGCGTGTTTTTACAACAGGTCAAAGATTTTGCCAATCAAGCGACTTTTGTATTAAGTGTCTGTACAGGCAGTGCCTTGCTTGCCAAAGCAGGATTGCTTGATGACAAATCCGCTACGTCAAATAAGCTTGCTTGGCAATGGGTGATTGCTCAATCCGATAAAGTAAACTGGATTGGCAAAGCCCGTTGGGTGGTGGATGGTAAGTTTTATACCTCGGCTGGGGTCAGTGCGGGGATGGACATGGCGTATGGGTTTTTAGCAGACCAACATGGCATTGAGTTGGCACGGCAAAAAGCCCATGAAATCGAATACCATTGGCAGGAAGACCCAAATGATGATAGCTTTTTTACTGGCTAACAAAATTTTTAATGTTGCATTACTAAAAATGAGGTAAATATCGATATCCAAACTGCCGTATCAAATTACTCAGTACGCAAGCTATAACGAACAACTTTGGGCGATTGAAACGATTGCTAAAAACCTCAAGGACAATCCCGTATTACCTAAAAATAATCCCAAAAAAGCCTTTGTCGTAAAGCCCTACCGAATGGGGTTGACCGAACTACCAAGCCGTGAGGTGCTTTATGATGAACGAGCCGAACAAATCACGCAAGGCATGGGTTAGATTGATATGGGTAATTACTTTGCGATTGATACCAATATTTTGATGTATGCTTACGATGAAACATCAGCGTTTCATCCGAAGGAATTTATACGGTGAATGTCAAAGATTTTAAACAATTCGAGTTTCTAACTGTTCTTAAACCACTTATCAGCTAAATTATGAACCAAACACCTCTAAAAGTCGCCGTACTCGTTTCTGGCAATGGTAGTAATCTTCAAGTCTTAATCGACAAAATGCAATCGGGGCAATTACCGATTCAAATCGTTGGTGTCATCAGCAATAAAGCTGACGCTTACGCCCTCACTCGTGCCAATAATGCCAATATTCCGACCGCCATTATCGACCGTGATGAACATGGCAAAAAATACAGCCGTGTTGGCTTTGAGCAAAAAGCCCTAGATGTATTGCAAAGCTGGCAACCTGATTTGGTCGTATTGGCGGGGTTTATGCGGATTTTAACGCCCCTGTTTATAAATGGGGTTATCGATGGCGTGACAGCAGACAACGGCTTAAACGTGCCAATGATAAACCTACATCCGTCACTTTTACCAAACTATAAAGGGCTAGACACCCACGAACGAGTGTTAAAAAGTGGCGAACGCTATCATGGCTGTAGTGTGCATTTAGTCACCAGTGAACTGGATGCTGGCGAAGTCATCGCCCAAGCAGTTACCGCTATCAAACACAACGAAACTGCCGAAGCCTTACAAAACCGTGTACATACATTAGAACATCAGCTATTGCCAATGGTGGTCGCATTGTTTGCTCAAGGTGTCATCATGGTCGATGGTGAGATATTGAAAAATCAATTGGGGTTAAATTTCCCAATAAAATTGGCTTATTGACGAATTGGGGTAAAGGCTAAATTTTTTAATCCTTATTCAACCACATTAACTTATTTAAATGGTGAAAAAATGTCTATTAAATCCGACCGTTGGATACGCCAAATGGCACTTGAACACGGCATGATTAGTCCTTTTGAAGCAAGTCAAGTCCGCTTTAATGAGCAAGGTGAAAAACTCGTGAGTTATGGCACATCAAGCTATGGCTATGATGTTCGCTGTGCCAGAGAATTTAAGGTGTTTACCAATGTTCATTCTGCTATTGTTGACCCTAAAAACTTCGATGAGCGTAGCTTTATTGATATTGTGGGAGATGAGTGTATCATTCCACCCAATTCATTTGCGTTGGCTCGCACGGTGGAATACTTCAAAATTCCTCGTGATGTATTGACGATTTGTTTGGGTAAATCGACTTATGCTCGCTGTGGCATTATCGTGAATGTCACACCACTTGAGCCTGAGTGGGAAGGGCATGTGACGCTTGAGTTTAGTAATACTACCAATTTACCTGCACGGATTTATGCAGGGGAGGGCGTGGCCCAGATGTTGTTTTTTCAAAGCGATGCCGATGATGTCTGCGAAACATCCTATAAAGACAGAGGCGGTAAATACCAAGGTCAAACAGGTGTTACATTACCAAAAGCTTAGACCGAAAGCCTAAGTCAAGCGTGTGATTTGTCGATAGAAATTAGGTCAGCGTAGAGGCGTATTGCATACGCCCTTTATATTTAAAAACCAAAAAGTTAAAATGTCAAACACAGCGTAATGCTTATACCCAATACAAAATTAGGATACAAAAAAATCGGCTACTTAAGCCGATTTTTTTATTGAGAAATGATTATTTTGCCGTGCTAGCAGGTGTAGCAGTTGCAGTGGCAACCACAGTAGTTGCTGGTTTGTCTTTGGTTTCTGCCAATGAATATACATACGCAGAAAGTAGCATAATACGCTCGTTACCCAATTTGCTATCCCAATGTGGCATGACACCTGCACGACCGTTACGTACCGTGGTGCGTACAGTTTCACGGTCACCACCATATAACCAAGTGTTGTCCGTTAGGTTCAATGCACCGACATCTTTGCTACCTTTACCATCTTTACCATGACATACCGCACAGTTGGCTTCAAAGATGGCTTTACCTTGGGTAACCATCGTTTGGTTAAGCTCGCCATTTTCTTTTGAGCCATGCTCAGGTGATAGTGATAGCACATATTCTGCTGCTGCACGTACACCATCTTCACCGATTTGGGCTTTCCATGCCGGCATACCACCCACACGACCATGCTGAATGGTTTGTAGGATTTTTTCTGGTGTGCCACCATAAATCCAGTCATTGTCAGTCAAGTTTGGATAACCTGTTGCACCACGAGCCTGTGAGCCATGACAAACTGAACAGTTTTGTAAGAACAAACGTTGACCAATTTTGATTGCCTGTGGGTTTTGCGATAATTTTTCTACCGCAGGAGCAAGGGCAACGATTTGTTTGTCAATTTCTGTTTTTAGACCTGTATCAGGGGTTGCATTTTTGGCTTGTTTGTCTTGTAGCTGTTTTAGACTCGCTAATTGTGCAGTGACACCAGCATCTTGCAAGATTTTATCATTAAAGGTTTTGATAAATACCGCATTGTTGCTTTGTAGGTCACTGGCTAATTCGTTAGCACTGGTCCAAGGTACTTCTTGACCATCAACCTTCACAGTTGTAATGCCTTTCCAACGCTCTGGCATAATAGATGGGAATAACACAAAATACAATAATCCCCACGCTAATGTTCCCCAAAAGATAACCAACCACCATTTTGGCAAGGGTCGGTCATATTCTTGGATACCATCATACACATGACCTGTTGTGCCATCGTCTTCCATAGTTGGGCGGTAGTTCAGAGTACCTGCCAACCACCATAGAATCCATAACCAACAGCCTAGTGATAAAATGGTAACCCATATACTCCAAAATAGGCTCATTTTTTATCCTTATTGCGTTCTGATGTGTGGATAATATCTTCCTCATCTAACGCAAGTTGTGCATCTTCTTCAAATCTTTGACGATTGCTTGGTGAGTAAGCCCACCAAACAATCGCAATAAAGGCAATGAATGCCGCTACAGTTGCGATACTGTGTAATGTACCTAACATTAGCGTTGTCCTTGCATTGCTGTACCAAGCTGTTGTAGATAAGCAACCACGGCATCAAGTTCAGTTTTACCTTGTACCGCATCAGGTGCACCTGCGATATCTGCATCACTATAAGGGACACCAAAGCGATCACGGAATAGTTTCATTTTTGCTTGAACTTCTTGACCATTAACATTGTTTTTGGCAAGCCATGGGAAAGGAGGCATCACAGATTCTGGTACTAACGCTTGAGGGTTAATCAAGTGTTCTTTTTGCCAGTCATTTGAGTAGCGTCCACCCACACGAGCTAAGTCAGGACCTGTACGTTTTGAACCCCATAAAAATGGGTGATCCCAGGCAGACTCAGCTGCACGTGAGTAAGGTCCATAACGCTCTACCTCTGCACGCAATGGGCGTACCATTTGGGTGTGACAGACGTGACAACCTTCACGAATATAAATATCACGACCTTCAAGCTCAAGGGCAGTCCAAGGCTTCATATTTGGTAAAGGTTGGTTTACATCCTTGGTAAAAACTAAAGGTACAATTTCAACCAAGGTCGCAAAGCCAATTGAAACAACAATCAATAGCAGTAGAAGACCTGTATTTTTTTCAATAATTTCATGATTGATTTTCATGAGTCCTCTCCTTAAGCTTGATGAGTGGTCGCAGTTTCTGCAATGGGAGCAGAATCAAGCACTTTAACAGGTTTGGTTGCTGGCAATGTGACGGTCTTATACACGTTATATGCCATTACTAGCATACCAGAAACATACAATAAACCACCAAATGCACGACCAATATAAGGGAAGTGTGAGAACAATACGGTATCAACAAAGCTATATACCAAGGTACCATCAGGGTTGGTCGCGCGCCACATCATACCTTGACCAATACCCGAAATCCACATAGACACGATATAGAAAATCGTACCTGCTGTCGCAAGCCAAAAGTGAGCAGTAATCAAATCAATTGAATACATTTTCTCTTTTTTCCATAGACGTGGAATCAGCACGTATAATGAACCTACAGTAATCATACCTACCCAACCCAATGCACCTGAATGCACATGACCAACAGTCCAGTCAGTATTGTGTGACAAAGCATTCACGGTCTTAATAGACATCATCGGGCCTTCAAAAGTTGACATTGCATAGAAAGATAATGCAACAATCAAAAAGCGAATGATAGGGTCAGTACGTAATTTATCCCAGCTACCAGATAAGGTTAAGACACCATTAATCATACCACCCCAAGATGGTGCAAATAAAATTAGTGAGAAAACCATACCCAAAGACTGTGTCCAGTCAGGTAATGCTGAGTAATGAAGATGGTGACCACCCGCCCACATATAAGACGCAATCAACGCCCAAAAGTGGATAATAGATAAACGATAAGAATAAACTGGGCGACCAATTTGGACAGGTACAAAGTAATACATCATACCCAAGAATGCTGCTGTCAAATAAAAACCAACTGCATTATGACCGTACCACCATTGCACCATTGCATCCGTTGCACCACCAAACAATGAATAAGATTTCCAAAAGCTTAGTGGAACTGCCATGCTATTCACAATATGTAGTAAAGCAATCGTTAAAATAAACGCTGCAAAGAACCAGTTTGCCACATAAATGTGTGAGGTTTTGCGTTTAAATAATGTACCGAAGAACACAATTGCATACGCTACCCAAACAATGGCAATTAAAACATCAATTGGCCATTCAAGTTCGGCATATTCTTTTGTAGAAGTCAAACCTAGTGGCAACGTAATCACGGCTGCCACAATGACTAAGTTCCAACCCCAAAAGGTAAACCATGCCAAATAGGGGGCAAACAGACGTGTTTTACACGTTCTTTGTACAATATAATACGAAGTCGCAAATAATGCACAACCACCGAATGCGAAAATCACCGCATTGGTGTGTAATGGACGCAAATGGCTAAATGTTAGCCAAGGAATCCCAAAATTAAGGGCGGGCCATGCTAATTGCGATGCAATGAACACCCCAACCGCCATACCGATAATACCGTAAACTACCGCCATGATAGAAAAAAGTTTAATAACTTCAATTTCATAATCATCGGTAGCTGGTATTGCTGTGTTTTGTAAATTCATTCGATGATTTCCTTTACAGCCTATATTATCAACAAGTTTAAGCGTGTTAAACAGCGATAACAGGGCTTAAACCTACGACTTAATACTGGGTATTGTAACTTAATCTTTGCTAAATATCACCTAATGTAATCACTATCCTGCAAAAAAAAGTTACACACTGAAGCATTATAATATGAAAATATAAAAAAACCATAAAAAATGTAGGGATTTTTGACGAAATCACCGTCTATCACGGATTTTTTGCTGTATTTTTTTAAAAAAAGAATGAAATTTTTTTAATTTTCGACCCTAGTTAAGATTAACTGATAAAAATCTTGTACCAATGGAAAGTAGAGGGAATGGCATAGCGATTTTATACGGTTGTGCGGATGTAATAGGCATTGTAAAAATTACCCAAAGCAGTTAATATGCTAAGTTTGACAATAATATGATGGCTACATTTATTAAGGAAACAACATCATGGCAAAAATGCTTACCCCAGAATGGTTTACCCAAGTTAATGAATTAACCCAACAAGCAGGCGAATTAAACATTTCACCTGCCCTCAAGAATGTTTCGATTAATCTTAACGTCACCAATGAAGGCGGTGATGCGGTATCGGCTTCTTTTTATGATGGTACGATTCACCAAGGTAGCAAAGATGGAGCATTGACCACACTCAACCTTGATGCGGAAACACTAAAAGCCGTGTTTCTTGAGCGTGATATGAACAAAGCGATGGAAGCCTTTATGGCAGGTAAAATCCGTGTTGATGGCGATATGGGGCAATTGATGTCAATTCAGACGTTGACTGCCAGCCCAGAACAAAAACAACTATTTAAAAATATTTTGGCGATTACCGAAGTATAATATCAAAACCAAAAAAAGCACCGTTTCTGTGATTAGAAATGGTGCTTTTTTATGTCCATGATTATTGGTGTTTTCATTAAAGGTATTAATTTTCAATGGTGCGTGGGACGCACCTTACAAGTTTGTCGGATTTGGCATAAAGCCCCCTCTTTTATAAAGAGGGGTTGGGGGAGATTTAAAAAGTATAGGACTTACGCAAAAATGCCATTTTGTAGGTTGGGTGGAAGAATGACACCCAACATAAACCATTCAAATTGTTGGGTATCGCAAGCTCTACCCAACCTA
>NZ_JBLYZJ010000023.1:0-16813 GCF_048551375.1 Moraxella sp. TY6
TATCCAATATCATTTGTCGGTAGTCGGTTGAGTATGCCATTTTATTATTGTAGCATTTTTAGGTTTCTTTAACTATAGATTGAGTTAATTTGATTGGGATAGTTGAGATTGATAGCCAATATCTTGTTTTTGGTGGGTCAAAGGCTGATTGTCCACCTCAAACACTTGATGACATTTGCAACAATAAAAACTACGGCTATTGATAGGCTTACTAAAATTGGCTAAGGCAAGCCCAAAGATAGTGCCAAGAATCACCCCTACACTTTGTGGTAGGGATGTTTGTTTACACACACTCGCCCCAACACTGGCTAACACCGCAGGGGATAGCAAGGTGGGTTCGAGTGATTGTGGGAAATTGGGATTAGCGGTTGTTACAGGAACAACATGATTGCTAAAGCATTTGGGGCAAAGTTGCGTCATGTTCTTTCTCCATTGATGAATTTTAGGGCATAAAAAAGGTCTGTCATTTGCATGACAGACCTTCTTTGATTGACCATTAAATGAGATATCGTTAAAAGATAACGGTCATCTTTCACAGAAATACTATATATCTGAAGTTTTTTACCTATGAAGCAATACCTCTCCGCCAACCAACATTGAATTGTCCTTTGCCAAAGGTACGCATGCCGTTTGGGCGAACCATTAAGAATTGTTCGGTTTTTTCAGGGTTGACAAGATAACTAGCGGTATCTAAAGCATTTTTAACCTCAAGGCTATTTTGCCTATGAATCATACCAATCCCTAATCTACCAGTATTTTGAAAATATTGTTTGTGTTCAGTAGTATTACAATTAAAAAACTTTCCTGTTTGGCTAGTTATTTGTGTCCATGCTTCCCCAACGGATTGTGCAAGATAATAATCATTTTGATGTTTAGCACCATCATAAATAAGCAACAAATGACAATGATAACCTCCTTCTACCCCTTGCTCTAAAGCCCAAGCATAACCTTGTAAATTCTTGAAGCAGGTATCCCCATTGCTGATACGTTGCTTTAATAAACTAAAATGAGCATAGAAATCATCAATATTTATCGAAATTGGATAACTTGTTTTGTAGCTTAAATCAATCCGAATAAATAATAATCTTGCGTAATGACATATTAGACTGTCAATGTATGAAGTTAAAGATAATCTATTGTTGACCTCTTGCCTTTGTAGTTTTATGTTTTCTTTAACTATTTCTTCCCGATAAGGCATTACAAACTGTCTAAGATTTTCTAGGTTGATGTAACCGATACGGTCTATAGTTTGAGGAATAGATAAACACCATTCGATAAAAACACTGATGGTTTTTGCATGGGTTCTGAGGGATATTGTATTTTTGTTACTGTCTAAATATTTCAGAATAGCTAAATAAATTCCTTCCAAATTGGCAATGTGTAAATCTTGATAATCGACCAAACCAAGCACAGCCTTTACAAGTAAATTAACTTCGGAAAGTAACTTGCCTTCGTGAGTTAAGTGGGAATCGTAGTACATTTATACTCTCCTATTAAAAATTAGTGATATCTCATAGGAAGTATCTAAATGGTATTTTTTTAAAGTTGAGTAACAATATATTATTTATTACCTATTTACATAATGTACTGATATCATGTAGATATAAGTTGAGTTTACTATTGCCTTATATGAAGTTTTATCTGATAGGCAACTTAATCAATCATGACATATATTTATTATATTAAAAACCCACTTAGTAGATTGTTGGCTTTTACGAAAAGCCTGTTATTTATAGTTGCTTGTTACAAGGATAAAACTATTACATGATACAAGATGAAGTTAATGAAAAAATAGTGAAAAAATCGAATTAATCCCAGATTTTATCTTGATAGCTGAAAAAAAATATGGTAGTAAATAGTGAGTGACCTTAGTACAATAAAATGAGTGGGACTTAATGGTAGTTTGTAAAATGCCTAGGTTGCTTCAATTGGTTTTTAATATAATAAGGGGCGTTATCATGGGGGTTGATTCTGTTGATAGGATTAAAAAAGAGCAAGCTAAAATCCAGAAACAACTTAATAAGTTTTCACTCAGAGAGTTGAAATGGGTGTTTAATAAGCTAAAAAAACATGATAAAAGTTTGGATGATAGAGAGGTGAGTAATTTTACAAAAAATGATTATATACATTTAATTAATTATTCTATAATTTTTTATCCACAATTCAGTCATGTTTGGTCTGATATTATGTTTAAGAAGCTTGAGTATCAGTTAAACGAAAGAGAGTTTGATTGGCTAAAAAAAGATACATTAGCAATAATATTTTTAATTGTACTTTTTAAAAGAAATGGTATAAAAATTGATGAAGCGATAAATACATCAAGGCAAGCTTATGATATTTTAATAGATAAAATCGATAGGTTTGATTTTACATATATTAAGGATGTCTTAATAATTCATGGAGAATCTGAGAGACATTCGTCATTCAAAAAAACTTTTCTTGAGGCGATTAAAGTTAAATATTTTACCTTTAAGAGCGATATAAAATTTTTAGGCTGGTTGAAAAAAAACGATAAAAGATTTTTAGATTGGTTTGCAAAGTATAAACCTAGAACTGGGCTTCAGTTTAATCTTTTAAGCGATATTGAACCTTATGATGGTGAGTACCACTTAAAATATGCTCATAGTGTTATGTCTATTTGGGAGTTTTTGAATCAACCAACGACTTCGGAAGTATTAGGCAAGTATCAAGGTGTTTTGGTTGGTCAGAAAGGCTCTGTATCTATGGAGAGTATGCCCTTGAAGGATGAGTTTATTAAAAAAATAAGAAATGCTTGGAACACCCATAATAAGGCTTTAAGGAAAAAAGACAACCAAATAAAGTTAGATAGAAAAACGCTTAAAATGTTAGAGGAAATCTCAAAGCAACAAGATACACCA
The DNA here is from genome assembly GCF_048551375.1 of Moraxella sp. TY6. Classification (NCBI taxonomy): domain Bacteria; kingdom Pseudomonadati; phylum Pseudomonadota; class Gammaproteobacteria; order Moraxellales; family Moraxellaceae; genus Moraxella; species Moraxella sp. TY6. The sequence continues at coordinate 2,880 of NZ_JBLYZJ010000023.1, forward strand.
GTTAATGAGACGTTAAAGTCTTTGATTAAAGAGACTTATATTGGTTTGGGGTTAGATAAAACCAAAATGCCTAAAGCTAGGTTGAAGAGTAATACGCTTGATGAAGCGGAGGCAAATCGCCAAAATAGCAATCAAATTTGGGATAGTGAGGAGTATGTTAAAGGTACACTGTGAGGTACACTAATAAATCATATTTATAAATTTACCAATATTTTCAATAACTTAATATATAAGTTTGGTGCGAATGGAGGGACTCGAACCCTCACACCTTACGGCACTACCACCTCAAGGTAGCGTGTCTACCAATTCCACCACAATCGCAAAAATACATGACCAAACACTTGGACAAGTCATTGAATTAGACGCAATATAATAGGGGAAGCCATACGATTTGGCAAGTGTTTTTTCTCAATCCACTGGCGACCGCTATTTTTTGACCAATGATGCAATTAGTTGCTCGATTTTGGGGTCGCTGGCTGAGGGGCTGTCGGCGTTACAGGTGCAGAAACGCTTTTACTCTCTAAACCAGTGGTGTCTAAGCTATAGCTAGATTTGGCTTGTTGTTTGGCAAATACCGCTAATGTCATACTGGTGATGAAAAAAATGGCGGTCAACACAGCCGTGGTGCGTGTCAAAAAGTTGGCAGAGCCTGCCGCCCCAAATACCGTTGCCGAGCTACCTGCCCCAAAAGATGCCCCTGCGTCTGCCCCTTTACCATGTTGAATGAGAATCAACCCAATCATGGCGATTGCCACAATGATATGAATGGCTAAAACGGCTGTGTACATAGATACCCTCGATAATTGGACATGATAACCGCCTATTATAGCGGTTTTTTACGGATATTTTTAGCAAAATTGTTTAGATTTTTTGTAGTTTGCGATTATGGTGGTTCAAAATATAGTAAAAACTGAATTATAGTGAACAAGGTCGTTCGTGGTGAGCTTGTCGAACCATAACGACCACCACCCTTCGACAGGCTCAGGGCGAGCGGTGTTCATTTTAATTTCGGATTAACTATAGTTGTTCCAATAAGAAATAAGGTGGGTGTTGTAGGGGCGTAATGCTTACGCCCAAGATGACGAAATATTATTTTAAATTATTTAGAGCCAAACGCATTAATAATTTGATAAAAGCTCTCTGCATTCAGCGAAGCACCGCCTACCAATACACCACTAACATCAGGGTATTGGGCAAAGTCCTTGGCATTATCGGCTTTGACACTACCGCCATATAAAATTGCAGTTTGTGCTAAATTGGGGTGATAGCTTGCCAGTTGTTGACGGATAAAGGCATGAATGTGCTGAACTTCGTCCGTGGTAGGGACTTTGCCTGTGCCAATCGCCCAAACAGGCTCGTAAGCGACCAGTAGTTGGGGTGCTTGATTAACGGATTGACTTAGTTGTTCAGTAAACTGCGATAGCACGGCAAGTTGTTCTGCTAAGACGGTTTGGGTTTGTTGGGCTTCGTATTGGGCTTCAGTTTCTCCAATACAAAAAATGACTTTTAAACCTGCTTGTAAGGCACACTGGATTTTTTGGGCAAGGCAGTCGTTATCTTCCATAAAGTATTGACGGCGTTCAGAATGTCCGATGATAACCCATTCGACCCCAATATCCGCTAATTGTTGGGCTGATACTTCTCCGGTATACGCCCCTTTGTTGGCATCATAGGCACAGAGGTTTTGGCTGGCAACGCTGATGGCTGGCTGATATTGAGGCATGTCGGTTGCCACCCAGTCTAGCACTTGTGGTAGGTGTAAAAAACTGGGGGCTAGTACGATTTGTTGATGACAGGTCGGCTCAGTTTGCAATTCAGTAGTTGATTGGGTTTTTAATAATAAGGCTGATAAGGCGTGTAGTAAGTCTTGGGCTTCTTTTGGGTGGGTTGGGTTCATTTTCCAGTTGGCGACAAGCCAAGCAGTTGGATAAGTGAGTAGGGTAGTTGGGTGGCTCATGGCATCAACCTTTTGATTGGCGATAAATAGCGGATAAGGGGATTGAATATTTGGTGGTTATTATATAAGGTATTTGGCGTGGTTGCAGAAAATTTTTATCGTATAAGCCACAATTTTATCGAGATTATTTTGGTCATTGCACGATAATGGTTTACACTATAATATGATAGGTTATGTTAATATAACAACAAGTTTTATACCCTACAATAACATATGAATATATGATTGATAAAAATTGATAATAGGACGGTATTATGTCTACCTCATTCCCCAATTTTGGTGGCATTGCGTTACGTTTGGTACAAGAGGGCTTGGTTGATGAAGCCACCATGCAAAAGGCATTGGAGCAGTCACAACAAGAACGGGCGAATTTAATTGCCTATTTGGTTGATAATAAAATGGCTCGCCCTGATGCCATCGCTTGGTTGATTGCACGAGAGTTTGGCGATCCACTCATTGATTTGGATTCCCTTAATTTAGAGTATATTCCAAAAACCGCCGTTGAAGAAAAAATCATTCGTGATTTTATGGTATTGCCAGTTTTTCAGCGTGGCAATCGCTTGTTTGTGGCGATGAGTGACCCTACACGTGCAGATGCACTGGATGCGTTGCGATTTGGCACACGCCTAGCAGTCGAAACCGTGGTGGCAGAACATCATAAAATTAAAGCCACCATTGAAAAATTGTTTTCGGCTTCTAGTTTACAAGATTTTGGGGATTTTGATGGGTCAAGCTTTGATGATGAGGAGCAAGGTAAGGAAGCAGACAGTGGAGAAACCACGCTGGATTCGACCGATGATGCCCCTGTGGTCAAGTTTGTCAATAGTATGCTAATCAAAGCAATCACTATGGGAGCATCAGACTTACATTTTGAGCCGTATGAAAAATCCTACCGAGTCCGCTTTCGTATTGATGGGGTCTTACAAAAAATTGCTAACCCCCCTATGCAATTATCAGGCAAGATTGCGGCCCGTCTGAAGGTGATGTCGCAAATGGATATTTCAGAACGCCGTGTACCCCAAGATGGTCGTATTAAACTAAAAATCTCCAAAGAGCGAGCCATTGATTTTCGTGTCAACTCTTGTCCTACTTTATTTGGTGAGAAATTGGTATTGCGTATTCTTGACCCTTCATCAGCCATGCTGGGGATTGATGCGTTGGGTTATGAGCCAGACCAAAAAGCAATGTTTATGGAAGCTTTAGATAAACCTCAAGGCATGCTACTGATTACAGGACCGACAGGTTCTGGTAAAACCGTATCATTGTATACAGGGTTAAATATTTTAAATACCGTTGAAACTAATATCTCAACTGCAGAAGATCCTGTTGAGATTAACCTTGAAGGGATTAACCAAGTTAACGTTAATAATAAAGTGGGCTTGACCTTTTCCAGTGCCTTAAAAGCTTTCTTACGTCAAGACCCTGACATTGTGATGGTAGGGGAAATCCGTGACCTAGAAACGGCGGAAATTGCCATCAAGGCTGCCCAAACAGGTCACATGGTCTTATCGACCTTGCATACCAACTCAGCACCAGAAACCTTGACACGTCTGCGGAACATGGGGGTGGCTTCTTTTAACATTGCGACCTCCGTCAATTTGGTAATTGCCCAACGTTTGGCAAGACGACTCTGTAAAGCGTGTAAAAAACCCACTGATTTACCCAAACAAAGTTTACTTGAAATGGGCTTTACTGAAGAAGATTTAGCTAATCCTGACAATGTGATTTACGAACCTGTCGGTTGCTCAGAATGCCGTGAGGGTTATAAAGGGCGAGTCGGTGTGTATGAAGTGATGAAAGTCACCCCAGAGATTTCTCGGATTATCATGGAAGATGGTAATGCGATTCAAATTAAAGATGCAGCCTTACAGCAAGGTTTTCGAGATTTACGCCGTTCAGGGATTATGAAAGTGTTACAAGGGTTGACCAGTGTTCAAGAAATGTACCGTGTTACCAGTGAGTAACCGCTTATCAGATAATCATAACAGCAATAACAAAGTAATTTGAGGAAATAACGATGGCAAAAGTACAGACCGAAATGTTGATGGACTTTGTCTATGAAGGCACTAATCGCCGTGGTGAAAAAGTCAAAGGTGAAGCGACCAGTCGTAGCATTGAACTTGCCAGAGCCCAACTGCGTAAGCAGGGCATCACAATTAAAAACATCAAGAAAAAACCCAAACCCCTTTTTAAAGGGGGAAAGGCAATTAAAGCGATTGATATTGCGATTTTTGTGCGTCAGCTTGCCACCATGATGAAGGCAGGTGTACCACTGACCCAATCATTTGAAATTGTGGCGGACGCTCTTGAAAATCCTAATATGAAAGACTTGGTGTTAAAGCTAAAAGCTGATATTGAGGCAGGGAGTAACTTTGAAACAGCTTTGCGTAAGCATCCCCGTTATTTTGATGAGCTGTTTTGTTCATTAGTTGGGGCGGGTGAGCAATCGGGTGCATTAGAAACCATGCTAGAACGGGTGGCGGTTTATAAAGAAAAAAGCGAAATGCTAAAAGCCAAAATTAAAAAAGCCATGAAATACCCCATTGCAGTGATTGTAGTTGCAATTATTGTTACCATTATTCTGTTGGTAAAGGTAGTACCAGTGTTTGCTGGCTTATTTAATTCATTTGGGGCGGAATTACCTGCCTTTACCCAAATGGTCGTGAATATGTCGGAATGGATGAAGAAATGGTGGTGGGTATTGTTGTTTAGTATTGCAGGAGCTGTTATAGGTTTTTCTGAAGGTAAGAAACGCAGTAAAGCCTTTCGAGATTTTTTGGATAGGTTAACTTTAAAAGCACCTATTTTTGGCAACATTGCATATCAAGCGGTGGTTGCTAGATTTGCTCGTACCTTATCAACCACCTTTGCGGCGGGTGTTCCTTTGATTGATGCGTTAGACTCCACGGCGGGTGCGACCAATAATGTGGTGTTTTATGATGCCACCCAAAAAATCAAACAAGATGTTGCCACAGGACAGCAAATGCAGTTTGCCATGCGTTCGACCAATTTATTCCCCAGTATGGCAATTCAGATGGTAGGTATTGGTGAGGAAGCAGGTAGTCTAGAAGAAATGCTAGATAAAGTCGCCACCTATTATGAAAATGAAGTGGATAATGCCGTGGATGGTTTAACCAGTTTGATGGAACCATTAATTATGGCAATTTTGGGGGTATTAGTGGGTGGTCTAGTAATTGCGATGTACTTGCCCATCTTCCAAATGGGTTCGGTGGTCGGCTAATGGGTGCTTTTTCAGAAATTATCGATTTGTTACAACAATTACCCATGCTTGCCATGATAGCTGTAGCTATTTTAGGGCTATGTGTGGGGAGTTTTTTAAATGTGGTGATTTATCGTACGCCATTAATGATGGAACAACAGTGGAAAACCGAATGCCAGTATCTACTGCATCCTGATGAGCCTGTCGAAACACCTGTCCCTATTACCTTGAGTTTTCCTCCCTCACGTTGTCCGCATTGTGGGCATCAAATCCGCTGGTATGAAAATATTCCTGTGGTGAGTTGGCTCGCACTTAGAGGCAAATGCAGTGACTGCAAAAACCCCATCAGCTTTCGTTATCCGATGGTAGAGATTATCACCGCTATTTTGTCGGTATTGGTGGTGGTACAGTTTGGTGTTACCGCTCAAGCAATGGCAGGGTTATTGCTGACTTGGATGTTGGTGGCTTTGACAGGCATTGATTTTGACACCCAGTTATTACCTGACCGTTTTACCTTACCATTGGCAGGGCTGGGATTGTTTGTGAACGTTTATGGGGTATTTGTTAGCCCAACGCAAGCAATTTTTGGCTATGTGATTGGTTTTTTATGTTTATGGATTGTGTATAAGGTGTTTTTATTGTTGACAGGCAAGCATGGCATGGGGCATGGTGATTTTAAGCTTCTTGCTGCCTTGGGTGCTTGGTTAGGTCCAATGATGTTGCCGTTAATTGTATTTTTATCCGCCGTGATTGGCTCAATCATTGGTGTGATTTTGATGAAACGGGCAGGTGAAAGTAAGCCATTTGCGTTTGGTCCTTATATCGCTATGGCAGGCATGGTAGCGTTGTTATTTGGCAATGATATCATGCACTGGTATTTAGGAACGATGCAACCTTAACATACAACACACAATAGCAAGGAGTTGGGATGCTAGTCATTGGTTTGACAGGGGGTATTGGTAGTGGTAAAAGCCAAGCCAGTGGTTGGTTTGAAGCACAAGGCATTGATGTGATTGATGCTGACATACTTGCTCGTGATGTGGTCAAAAAGGGTTCGCCCACACTTGCCAAAATTGTGGCAAAGTTTGGTGATTGGGTACTGGATTCGGCAGGTGAGCTAGACCGCCGTGCTGTGCGTGAGTATGTCTTTAACCGCCCACAAGCCTTGATGGATTTGGAGCAGATTACCCATCCTGCGATTCGTCATCTTGCCCAACAATTACTCAAAGATAGTCAGTCGCCTTACACCATCTTGGTCGCCCCATTATTACTCGAAGGGGCAGAAGCAGGATTAGCTAGCTTATGTGATCGAGTGATGGTGGTTGATACCACAGAAGCATTACAGCTTGAACGAGCAAGTCAACGAGATGGGCAAGACCAAGCCAAAATCAAACACATCATGGCAAATCAACTAAGTCGTGAAGCACGTTTGGCAAAAGCTGATGATGTTGTTGAAAATAATGGTAGTTTAGAAGCGTTATATTTGCAATTAGCGAGTTTTCACCAACGCTATTTGGCAATGGCGAACTAATATTGAAACGCTTTTCCGAATCTATTTTTTAGGCAATAGGTCGTGGGTAACACTTTGCTAACCCACGCCACTTAGTGATTTAGATGGTTTAGAAAGATATAGTGAATTAAATTAAAAATAAGACTTTGAAATGTTGGGCGTATGCAATACGCCCCTACGAAACTGTCTTATTTGTAGTTTAAACGGCTATATTTATTAAAAAATCCCACAGTCATCACGAATGTGGGATTTTTGTTGGTAGTATTGCTTGACCAAAGGTTATTTTTTCTTAGTTGGTCCAAGTAGCATACCCATCTGACGACCTTCAACTTTGGGGGCTTGCTCAACGTTACCGATATCGGCGGTATCTGCGATGACTTTTTCAAGCTGTGCCAAGCCGATTTGTTGGTGAGCCATTTCACGACCACGGAAGCGAATGGTGACTTTCACTTTGTCTTGGTCTTCCAAGAACTCACGGATTTTACGCAGTTTGACTTGGTAGTCTGCTTCTTCTGTACCCGGACGCAATTTCATTTCTTTAAGTTGCGTTTGTTTTTGGTTCTTTTTGGCTTCTTTGGCTTTTTGTTTTTGGTCATACAGGTATTTTCTGTAGTCCATGACCTTGGCAACAGGTGGCTTTGCATCTGGTACTATCTCAACCAAATCCAATTCAGCATCACGGGCGGTCTGTAGAGCCGTTTTAATATCCACAACACCAACTTGCTCGCCGTCTTCTTTGACTAGGCGTACCTCTTTGGCACGAATTTCCTCGTTGATGTTTAATCGATTTGATGGTTTAATAGGTCTTACTCCTAAAAATGATAGAAACCTTAATTTTACTAAGGTTTTAATAAGGTTACAAGTTTAATTCACATAAAATAAAAAAACAGGGATATTCATCTTATATAAAATCCAAGGGTTTAAATGGTAGGGGCGTAATGCTTACGCCCTTTGTTTGATAATGGTAGTTTGGGCGTATGCAATACGCCCCTACAAATCCTGTTTTATTGCTAATTTAAACGACTATAATACAATATTTATTGGGTTGGATATTATTCAGCTTTTTTTGTGATACGCCCTTTTTGGGCGATGGCTTGGTTCACCAATTCAACAAACGCATCCACGCTCATTACACCTAGGTTTTCACCCTTACGAGTACGCACGTTGACTTGACCTGCCTCAACTTCTTTATCACCCATCACCACCATAAACGGAATACGCTCTAGGGTGCGTTCACGGATTTTAAAGCCAATTTTTTCGTTACGCAAATCGGTAATCACTCGTAGCCCTGCGTCATTAAGCTGTTTTGCCACGTTTTCACAGGCTTCGGCTTGATTATCAGTGATATTCATCACCACAACTTGCGTTGGGGCAAGCCACGCTGGCATCCAACCTGCATAATGCTCAATCAAGATACCGATAAAACGCTCAAACGAACCCAAAATCGCTCGGTGGAGCATCAACGGCATTTCTCGCTCGCCTTGCTCATTGACAAACTCTGCCCCTAGACGTTCAGGCATATTGGGGTCAACTTGAATTGTACCGCATTGCCAAACACGACCTAAGCAGTCTTTTAGGCTAAATTCGATTTTTGGCCCATAAAACGCCCCTTCTCCTGGTAAATATTGCCAATCAAGTCCTGCGAGGTCTAACGCATCTGCAAGGGCTTTTTCGGCAAAATCCCATGACTCTTCTGTCCCCACACGTTTTTCTGGGCGAGTCGAAAGTTTCATAATGATGTCGTCAAAACCGAAATCTCGATAAACATCTAAGGTTAATTTGATAAAGTTGGCAACTTCTTCTTTCAATTGACTTTGTGAACAAAAAATATGGGCATCATCTTGTACAAAGCCACGCACACGCATCAAGCCATGCAATGAGCCAGACGGTTCGTTACGGTGGCATGAGCCAAATTCGGCAAGACGCAATGGTAAATCACGGTAAGATTTTAGCCCTTGGTTAAACACTTGAATATGGCAAGGGCAGTTCATTGGTTTGATGGCAAAGTCACGGCTTTCAGAGGCAGTGGTAAACATATTGGTGGCGTAATTGCCCCAATGCCCTGATTTTTCCCATAGGCTACGGTCAACCACTTGAGGGGTTTTGATTTCTTGGTAGCCGTTGTCTTTTTGCACTTTTCGCATATATTGCTCAAGCACTTGATAAATCGTCCAGCCATTGGCGTGCCAAAATACCATTCCGGGGGCTTCTTCTTGCATATGGAATAAATCCAATGCTTTACCGATTTTACGGTGATCACGTTTTTCAGCTTCTTCGATACGCTCAAGGTAGGCTTTGAGTTCTTTTTTATCCGCCCACGCTGTACCATAGATACGTTGTAATTGTTCGTTTTTGGCATCACCACGCCAGTATGCACCGCTCATTTTGGTGAGTTTAAAGGCTTTTAAGAAACGAGTGTTGGGAACGTGAGGCCCTCGACACATATCAATGTATTCTTGGTGATAATATAAGCCCATTGCTTTTTCGTCTGGCATATCTTCGACTAGACGGATTTTGTAGTCTTCGCCACGTTGTTTGAATACGGCTAACACTTCGTCACGAGGGGTGACTTTTTTGATGACATCGTAATCTTGGTTAATCAGCTCAATCATGCGAGCTTCGATTTTTTCCATGTCTTCTGGGGTGAAAGGTTTTTCACTGTAAATATCGTAATAGAACCCCTCTTCGATGACAGGCCCGATGACCATTTTAACATCAGGGTAGAGTTGTTTGACCGCATGACCGAGTAAGTGGGCGGTCGAGTGGCGAATGATTTCAACCCCTTCTTGGTCTTTTGGGGTGATAATTTGAACTGTGGCATCTTGGGTGATGGGGTCGCAAGCGTCCACCAGTTTGCCGTTGACTTTGCCTGCAACCGTGGCTTTGGCAAGCCCTGCACCGATGCTTTGGGCGATTTCCATCACCGTGGTTTGACCGTCAAATTGTTTGATATCGCCATTGGGTAAAGTAATTGCTACCATGATGTTTTCCTAAGTTTTCCGTTGGCAGTGATGACCGCAACCATCGGTCATATAACCGCTAGAGTGGATAAATGTATTTGAGAAATCAGGGGGTAATGTCAAACATACCTTGTTTGTTTTGCCCACATTCTCGAGGTTGTGACAGCAATGTCATGGGTGAGCGTTCATCAACAAAACATTGCGAATCGTTAAGTATAACAAAAAGTTGCTGTAAAAAAAAGTTGCTTACAAATTCGGATTTAGCCATTTTTCCGCAGTTTGTTTATCCCACCCTTTCCGCTTGGCATAGTCTTCCAACTGGTCTTGGCTGATTTTACCCACATTAAAATACACACTCTCTGGGTGCGAGTAATAAAACCCACTCACGCTAGACGGTGGATACATGGCATAGCTTTCCGTCAAGAACGTACCAATCGCATTGGTCGTATCAAGCCAATCAAACAGCTTGCCTTTTTCGGTATGGTCAGGACAGGCAGGATAACCCGGAGCTGGGCGGATACCAACATACTTTTCTTTAATCAGCTCTTCGTTGGTCAAGCTTTCATCGGCTTGATAGCCCCAGTATTCTTTACGAATCAGCTCATGCAGTTTTTCGGCAAAGGCTTCGGCAAAACGGTCGCAAATCGCTTGTACCATAATCGCTGAATAATCATCGCCTTTGGCTTTATACTCATTGGCAAGTTCATCTGCCCCAAACAGCGACACGGTAAAGCCACCTAAATAATCCTCACCCTGTGGCGATACAAAGTCCGCTAAACTATAATTTGGCTTGCCACTGGCTTTGTCCGATTGTTGGCGTAGGTGTTCAAAGGTGTGCGTCACTTGGTTATTTTCGTCAAACACTTGCACGCTGTCGGCTTGTGAGCGTGCGGCAGGGGCGATTTTGAATACCGCTTTTGCTGTGACCAGTTGTTCATCAATCAGCTTGTTTATCATCGCTTGGGCATTGGCAAACAGGTCTTTGGCTTCTGTGCCGACCACTTCATCATCAAAGATTTTTGGATATTTGCCGACCAGTCCCCATGAGATAAAGAACGGCGTCCAGTCAATATACGGCAATAAATTTGCAAGCGGATAGTCATCTAGTACGATTTGCCCTAATGTATTAGGCTTAGGCGGTGTGTAGTTTTCCCAGTCAAAGGCAAAGCCTTGTTCAATAGATTCGGCATACGACAGTTTAGGGGCTTTGGGTTGGCGGTTGGCAAGGCGTTCACGGACTTCCGCATATTCCGTGCGTAAATCGTTGATAAAGTCGCCTCGTTTTTCTTTTGACAATAGGGTCGTAGCCACACCCACCGCACGACTGGCATCCGCCACATACACGACTGCATCATTTTGGTAATTCGGTTCGATTTTGACGGCGGTATGGGCTTTGGATGTGGTCGCTCCGCCTATCATCAAGGGTAGGGTAAAGCCCTGTTCTTGCATTTGCTTGGCGACATAGACCATTTCATCAAGGCTGGGGGTGATTAAGCCTGACAGCCCGATGATATCGACTTTTTCGTCTTTGGCTACCTGTAGGATTTTTTCACAAGGCACCATGACGCCCAAATCAACGATTTCATAGCCATTACAGCCCAGTACCACGCCGACGATATTTTTACCGATATCATGCACGTCACCTTTGACGGTTGCCATCAGCACCTTGCCTTTGGACTGCCCTGCGATTTTTTCGGCTTCGATATACGGATTGAGCCACGCCACCGCTTGCTTCATCACACGAGCAGATTTTACCACTTGCGGTAAAAACATTTTGCCCGCCCCAAACAAGTCACCCACCACGTTCATGCCGTCCATCAAAGGCCCTTCGATGACATCCAGCGGACGTGGGTATTTTTGCCGTGCTTCTTCGGTGTCTTGGTCGATATAAGTCGTCACCCCTTTGACAAGGGCGTGTTCGATACGTTTTTCGACAGGCAATTCACGCCATGATAAATCCACCGTGCTGTCTTTTTTCTTACCACTGAGATAATTTTCCGCCACTTGCATCAAATGGTCGGTGGCATCTTGACCACTGTCGCCCTGTTTGCGGTTCAAAATCACATCTTCAATCGCATCACGGGCATCTTTTTCGATATCATCGTACAGCTCAAGCATCGCAGGATTCACAATCCCCATGGTCATGCCGTTGTTAATCGCATGGTACAAAAACACCGCATGAATCGCTTCACGAATCGGATTGCCACGGAACGAAAACGACACATTCGACACACCGCCAGACACCATCGCATTCGGCAGGTTGTCGGTAATCCACTTGGTCGCATTGATAAAGTCCAAGCCGTAGTTATTATGCTCTTCAATGCCTGTCGCCACCGCAAAAATATTGGGGTCAAAAATAATATCTTCACTGGGAAAACCGACTTCATTGACCAAAATGTCATAAGAACGCTTACAAATCTGAACCTTTCGCTCAAAGGTATCGGCTTGCCCTTGCTCATCAAACGCCATCACGATAATCGCCGAGCCATAACGCCGACACAGCTTGGCTTTTTCTACAAATTCATCGTAGCCTTCTTTTAAGGATATGGAATTGACCACCGCCTTGCCTTGCGTGCATTTTAGCCCTGCTTCGATGATATCCCATTTTGACGAATCAATCATCAACGGCACACGGCTAATGTCAGGCTCACTGGCAATGAGATTGATAAAATGTATCATGGCTTGCTTGCTGTCGAGCATGGCTTCGTCCATGTTGATATCGACAATCATCGCACCGCCATCGACTTGGTCACGAGCCACATCAAGGGCTTCGGTGTATTCTTCGTTTTTAATCAGCCGTAAAAACTTCTTCGAACCAGTCACGTTGGTACGCTCACCGACATTGACAAACAGGCTGTCACGAGTGATGTTAAAGGCTTCTAGCCCTGACAATCGGCAAGCAGGTTTGTATTCTGGTAAAGCACGAGGGGCGAACTTGGAAGTCATTTCGACAATTTTGCCAATATGAGCAGGGGTCGTACCACAGCAACCGCCCACGATATTCACCAAGCCCGATTTGGCAAAATCCGCCACCATCGTTGCGGTCTGTTCGGGGGTTTCGTCATATTCGCCAAACTCATTCGGCAAGCCAGCATTGGGGTGAGCGGACACAAAAGTTTCGCAGACATCGGACAAGGTTTTGATATGTGGTTTTAGGGCATCCGCCCCCAACGCACAGTTAAAGCCAATCGAAATCGGCTTGGCATGACGCACCGAGTTATAAAACGCCTCAGCCGTCTGCCCAGACAAAGTTCGCCCAGAGGCATCGGTAATCGTCCCTGAAATCATAATCGGCAGTTCAAAACCAATCTGCTCAAACACGCCTGTCACCGCAAAAATCGCCGCCTTGGCGTTCAAGGTGTCAAACACGGTTTCAATCAAAATCAAATCCGCCCCACCTTCAATCAAGGCAAGGGTGCTTTCGGTGTAGTTATCCACCAACTCATCAAAGGTCACGTTACGAAACGCAGGGTCATTGACATCAGGGGAAATTGAGCAAGTGCGAGAGGTCGGACCGATAACCCCAGCGACAAAGCGAGGTTTGGCAGGGTTTAACGCCGTTACTTCATCACACACTTGGCGAGCCAGTTGTGCGGAAGTTTTGTTAATCTCATAGGCGAGCGGTTGCATCCCATAATCCGCCATTGAGATTTGCGTGCCGTTAAAGCTGTTGGTTTCGATAATATCCGCCCCAGCGTCTAGGTAGGAGCGGTGAATGGCTTGGATAATCTGCGGTTGGGTCAGCACGAGCAAGTCATTATTGCCTTTGACATCACGGTCAAAGTCGGCAAAGCGTTCGCCACGATAGTCGCTTTCCGCCAGTTTGTAGTTCTGAATTTCTGTCCCCATCGCCCCATCAAGGAATAAAATCCGTTGTTTTAATAGCTCACTGATACGAGCGAAGTTTTCGCTTTGTACTTGTCTATAAGGAAAATCGGCAGGGGGTGTTAAGGTAAAATTGCTAGGGTCGTGGGGGGTGTGATTGGCTGGGGTGTTGGCGGTGCTGAGGCTCATTGACTGGTAATCCTAAACGAAATCTTATTTGTAAGGATTATAGCATTTTGTGATGGGTGAATCGTTAGAATTGTGGAATAATGGTATGAGCATATTTGTTTTGATGAGTCTATATTTTATTGCTTAGACAGATATCGATTTTTAGATAAAAAAAGGAGAATTACATGGCTAAGTTATTTGCTATACAAGGTGTTAGTAACTGAAGTTACGCAGTCTTCAACAGCTTTAATTCGGCAAAAGCCGACTGAGAAGCTGAGAGTAATAACCGATATC
>NZ_JBLYZJ010000024.1:0-15612 GCF_048551375.1 Moraxella sp. TY6
GTGGTTCGCCCATGTGAGAGTAGGTCATCGTCAACACCCTCTTAAGTAAACCCCCACTCAGTCGAGTGGGGGTTTTTATTTTTTGATAGGGCGTAAGTATTATACCTCTAGTAGAATATTAGGCGAGGTGTTACCATTGACGCATTTTTTACGCATTATCCGAGGGATTATGCTCAAAGGGGCAACGCTTGAGTTGCTGTATCCTGAGTTTTTGGCAATGTTGGGGGTGATGTTGGTGGTGGGTGTGATTGCGATGGTAAGATATCGGAAAACATTGGATTGACAAGTTCAATCAAGTTGACTTGAATAACGATTAAGGTACAATAATCCGTACATAAACCGTTTTTTTTAAATTGGAGTAAAAAATGGATGTAATTAGCTACACTGATTTACGCAAGAATCTTGCGACCTCACTTGATAGGGTGGTGGTTGACCGTAATCCACTGATTATCACTCGACAAAATGCTGAACCGACTGTTTTGATTAGCCTAAAAGATTTCAATGCTTATGAAGAAACCGCTTATTTGCTCAGTAGCCCCAATAATGCAGAGCGTTTGCGAGAATCCATTGCACAAGCAAAACTTGGTAAAGCCCATGATTTGCTTGAGGTCAAATGCTTTTTTTAGTAAAAAAGAGGATTTTAAAAAGGTATATCTTTAGAAAAATCATTTCCAATTGATTGATTGATTTCAGCATTAACAGTGCTATGATTTAACTCTTTTTGCAAAGAAGATAAATTTTCATTTTTTCTTTGAAAATTTGATTCTGGTAAGTCTAAAACTTCAAATCTTTCAGCATGAATTTCAGTAATATAGCGTGCTACACCTTTATCATTATTCCATTTACGAGTTTTTATTGCACCTTCAACATAAACTTTTGAGCCTTTTTTTAAAAATCTTAACCCTAAGTCTGCTAGTTTTCCATTAAGTCTAATCTTATGCCATTGAGTATTTTCTTGACGGTTTCCATTGTTATCTGTCCAAACCTCGCTAGTCGCAATAGAAAAATTAGTTATCATTCCACCATCTGCAAAAGAAACTCCTTCAGGGTCTGCACCTAAATTACCTATAATTATTGCCTTATTAATTCCCTTCATAAACACCCCCCCCCATTTATTGTCTTGCACATGAACAAGGTCTAAACCCTAGTTCTTTCAACAATTCAACATTAATATTTGCTTGGTCAAAATTAGAATCTTTTTTAAGTTTTTCAATATAAGATAAAATTAGCCTTTCTTTTAGTAGAGAAAATTCTTCTGCTAGTTTTTTTATCTCGTCAGACCTATTTCTTATCGCAAGTTTGATATCTTTAGGCTCACGATACTTTAACCTATATATCTTAATATGGTCTTCTGATTGCTTTGAAAAGCTTTCTAACTGTTGATGAATATCAGTAATTTGATTTTGCAGTTCTTGAGAACTCAATTTTGATATATTTTTTTCAAAATCTGTTGCACCTGAGTTTTTCCTTTCCACTTTTTGCCCAATTTCAGATTCAGATATGTGAAATTGAGCACATACTGCTAACCTATCACCTTGCTTTCCTAAATCCAACTCTCGGACAAAATTTCTATAGTTTTCTACAGCTTCATCACCTCTATTTTTAATAGAAAATGGTATAGGATAGCTATCCCAATCTTTATGTAGCCATTCACAATCACTGTTTATATGATAAGCTGGGGGTTTTCCTTCATTTACATATCTATGGGTATCTTGAATGCCTAATGGCTTGATTCTTTGAACTTTAAAAGTGTTATTTTGGAAAAACTCCCTAGCTTTTTCTAAAAATAATCTTTCAGAGTTAGACAAAACAGATGCTTGCTCTTTATTAAAAGGTAAGTCATTGATGTCTATTTCAATAACTTCTACAATTCTACCTAAGTTAAAGTTAGTCACATACATATTAAATTTCCGATTTACTGTAGGAAGTAAATAAATTATTATCTGATATTAATTCACTTTTAGCAATAAGCAAACCAACATAAATCCATCTTATCTCGCTTTTGCCATACACGCCAAATACCGCTTATTCACCGCACTGGCGTACCAGTTGGTGTCATAGTCACGGCTTAATTTCGCCCCACTTATCACCACTTGGGGCATCATCGCCACAATCGGCTCTTTACCTGTTTTCATTTTATACAAACTGCTAATGGTGTGATAAATTTCAGTATCGGCAAAGTTTTGGCTTTTTTCTCGGCTCAGTTCGCTATGAATTTGGCGTGCCGTCAATGCCAATAATCCTTGCTGTGCCATGCCGTTTAATGCCTTTTCACTTTGGCTTTGTACATTGCCATTATAATTGAGCAAATCCCCATCCAAGTCGATTTTTTGTTTGGTCAATTCGGCAAGCATTTTTTGAAAGCCTGCATTTCGGCTCGAATACATCCCAGAATTATAATCGGCAAAACGATAAATTGGGTCGCTATAGTTGGCTTGGTATAGCATTAGCCGATGAATGCCATAATATAATCCCCCATATTGACTGTATAAATCTCGGCGTAATTCTTCGTTGTTGCCACTGAGGCGTTGATGGTTTCGTGCGTAGTCGATATGTACCTGCATACTACCGAGCGTGGTGATGGGGTCGAGTTTTTCGGCAATGTCACCGCCAACGATTTTGGTAAGGTTGGTGATTTTATTGGTGTAATATTTTTGTGAAAAATACTCAAACATTTGGTGGTATAGTTTGTCAAGCTGTTGTTCGGTATGTACTTTCAGAATTTGTTTTTCAAAGCTATTTTGTGGCGTGGGTTCGTTTTTTAGCATATTGCGAAAATACCCTGCCAACATATTACCCAGTTTTTCATCAAGTTTGGCATTGAGTTCGGTCAGACTGGTTTTACCAAGATTGGCGACTGGTGGGTCGGCTTTAAAGTTGGATTCTTGGTCGATGATGGCGATGGCACTACAGAGATTTGGGGCGTTACGCTCGATTTTTAGGGTGTTAAAAATGTCGTGAATATCGGTCGCCCATGCAGTTTTGTCTTGGTTACGAGGGGGTAATAGGGTGGCGATTTTGTCGATAGATAGGCTGTTATCGACTTTGGGTTTGGCTAAGTAGTTACAGCCTGTTAGCCCTAACATACTGGCAAGGGCTGTCAATGTTGCCAAGGCACGAGTATTTGGCGTGTTGGAATGCGTGTGTGTAAGCCCTTTTTTTAGACGATTAGTAACAAATATCTGTGGTAATTTCATCGCAGTGACCTATACTAATAGTGGTGGACAATTATAACCCAAGGATTGGTGAAAAAGGTTGAGTGAATTTTGCTATTTTGCCATTTTTAGTAAATAAGGATGAGGCAATGGATAGCGATATCAAAAAGTGGAGCGTAACATGGTAAAAATTCGAGAAAGTCTGCCCTTATTGGATGGGAGTGATGGTGAGCATGACAGCGTGACCATGATAGCCAATTTGACTGCCAAACAACGCCATTTTACCCATACAGATTTACCAATTTTATCTGAGCCTGCCAGCCATATCATTGATGACCATACCATTGATACGGAGGCTTGGCTCAAGTCGATGGCAAAGCGTGCCAATCAAGCGAGTTTGCCAGAGCTTGCTAAAGCCTGTGATTTTTTACAAATTCAAGATTTAAATTCCCCCACTCAGCGTTCCAATGCATTTTTGACAGGCGTGGGCATGGCAGATATTTTGGGTTATTTATACCAAGATGAAGTGACGTTGGTCGCTGCTATGCTGTACCGTGCTGCTCGTAAAAATTTAATCACTGAGAAAAAAATTCAAGCCGAATTTGGCAAAGAAATTGCCAGTTTGGTGCATGAAACTTTGGCATTGGGTCGCCTATCTGATTTAATCGAAAATAACAAACGCCTCGAAGACCATTTTAACAATAACCAACGTGACCAGTTGTCGGGCATCTATAATATGCTGATTTCGATGACCAATGATGTGCGTGTGGTATTGATAAAGCTTGCCGAACGTACCTTCGCTATGCGTGAATTGTCGTTTGCCACGCCAGAGCGTCAAGTGCGTGTGGCACGTGAGGTGATGACGATTTATGCCCCACTCGCCCACCGTCTTGGCATTGCACAGCTCAAATGGGAACTCGAAGATTTATCGTTTCGTTACCTTGCCCCTGACCGCTATAAAGAAATTGCCAAACTGTTATCCGAAAAACGTAGTGAGCGTGAGGATTATATCGACCGAGTGGCTGACCAACTGCGTGCCTCCCTTGCCGAGCATGGCATAGAGGGCGAAATCACAGGGCGTGTCAAACATATCTACTCGATTTATCGCAAAATGAAGCTCAAATCGCTGTCATTTGACCAATTGTATGATATCCGTGCCTTGCGAGTGTTGGTGCATAATTTGCCCGATTGTTATCATGTATTGGGCTTGGTGCATGGGCTATGGCGGCACATTCCAGAGCAGTTTGATGACTATATCACAAACCCAAAAGCCAATGGCTATCGCTCATTACATACTGCTGTGATTGCCGAAAATAAATCGCTTGAAGTGCAGATTCGTACCTTTGATATGCACTATGAAGCTGAGCTTGGGATGTGTGCCCACGTCAATTATAAAGAAGGCACAAAAAACAAAAAAGACGACTATCTGACTCGTAAAATCAGTAGTTTGCGTCAAATTTTGCTCAATCAAGACCCCACCGACAATGCCGACCCACTCAAGAATGTGTTAAATAAACACAACGATAGCGAAGGGCAAGAAGTCGATGAGGAAGAACAAGTCGTTGATTTTGGGGAATTTGAGCGGATTTATGTCTTTAGTAAAGATGGCGATATTATTGAATTACCCAAAGGCTCTACGGTACTCGACTTTGCGTATTATGTGCATACCCAAGTCGGCAATCGAGCCCAAGCAGCAAGGGTCAACCAACGCTATGTACCACTCACCTATCAGCTAAAAACAGGCGAGCAGGTCGAAATCATCACCAAACAATCTCGTGAGCCAAACCGTGATTGGCTGGTGGCATCACTGGGCTATATTCATACCAGTCGAGCCAGAAGCAAGCTACGTCAATGGTTTAACAAACAAGACCGTGATAAAAACATCGAAACTGGCAAGCACATCCTGACCAAAGAACTGGCTCGAATGTCGGTACACCCTAACAGCATTGATTTAAATGATTACGTCAAATTCTTTAATGCCAAAAACAGCGATGATATCTTGGTGGGGCTGGTCAATGGCAATGTAGAACTGCATGACTTGACAGGGCATATCAGCCGTCATCTTGACCTTGAGCCTGACGTGGTCGAAACTGACCTTGTGCCGAGTGTCCATCCCAAAGCCACTGGTAAACTGGATGCTTATAAAATCGAAGTTGATGGCTTGGACAATATCCCCATGCACCTTGCAGGGTGCTGTAGCCCTGTGCAGGGCGAGCCAATTGCAGGCTTTATCACCCAGTCCAATGGCGTGAGCATCCACCGTGAGGACTGTATCGAGTATCATCGGTTGATTGAACGTGAGCCAGAGCGAGCCATCAGTGCCGCTTGGTATGGCAATAAAGGCAAAAGTCAGATGGTACAAATCTACATGGAAGCCTACGACCGCCGAGGGTTATTGCGAGATTTGACCCAAATCATTGACCAAGAAAACGTCAATATTCGCCAAGTTGAAACCTTAAGTGGTGCGGATGATATCGCTCGTTTGAATTTTAATGTTGAAGTGTCTGGGCTAACCCAATTATCCAAATTGCTTGCCAAACTTGAGCAACAGCATGGCATCATTTTGGCAAGACGTGTGGTGGGGACAAAAACCTAATGCCCGAATTACCCGAAGTCCAAACCACTGGCGATAGTCTAAAACCCCTGCTAAATCAAACCATTGAGCAAGTACAAGTGTTTCAACCAAAACTACGGTGGCAAATACCGCAGGATATCACACAGCTTGTCGGCTATGCCCTCACCGCCATCGAACGGCGTGCCAAATATCTGATTTTGACCTTTAACAAGGGTAATGTTGAAAAAAAACTGCTCATACATCTAGGTATGTCAGGTAGCTTGCAACAACATGATATCGGCTTTGATAAACGTAAACACGACCATTTGATTATCGACTTTAGCAATGGTAAACAACTGCATTACCACGACCCTAGACGCTTTGGCATGGTGCTATGGCTAGCAGATTATTACGATAAACTCATCAAAAACTTGGGCATTGAGCCATTGGATAACGGCTTTACAGGACAATACTTGTATGACCTTATTCAGCACACCCCTCAGAAGTCTTTAGAGAAAAAAGTATTGGGTAAAAAAACCAAACCCATCAGCCGACCCATCAAAGCCGTGATTATGGAACAAAGCGTGGTGGTGGGCGTGGGCAATATCTATGCCACCGAAAGTCTGTTTTTGGCAGGGATTCATCCGTTGACGCCAGCCGATACATTGACGCTCAATCAGCTCACAACTTTGGTGAAGTTTATCAAGCAAGTGCTTGAAATCTCTATCGAAAAAGGTGGTTCTAGCCTTAAAGACTTCACGGTAGGCAATGGCAAAACAGGCTATTTTCAGCAGACTCTACGTGTGTATGGGCGAGGTGGTGAGCCATGTCCGCAGTGTGGCACGATGATAGAAAATGTCAAAATCGCCCAACGAGCCAGTACCTTTTGCCCCCAATGTCAGCCACTGGTGAATGATAACAACCAAAAGTAGAGTCGTTTAAAGTAGAAATAACCCCAGTTTTGTAGAAGCGTATGGCATACGCCCAAAACCTCAACATATTATTCTTGATTTAATTCACTATAGTTTGTCTTTAATACACCGCTAATCCAAAAGTTGGGGTATTAAACACAAATTCACTTGCTAAATTTCGGTAAACTTGCTGTAATGTAACCTAATAATTTTCAAAAAAATCACGAATAATTTTCTGAGATGTGAGGCATTTTATGAAAGCATTGACCAAATTTGTAATGGTTTCGACATTAGCAATGGCAAGCATTGCCCCAAGTTTTGCCGCCACCGAAATTGATGAAAAAGATTTTGGTCCTACGTATGGTAAAATGGTGGCAGATGCGACAGTGGGTAAACCATTAGGGGCTATCGCTGTGGGCTTTGGGGCGGCTGCTTGGGTCGTCAGCTTGCCTTTTACCTATTTTAATGGCGATATGATGCAAGCTCGTAAAACACTCATTGAAGACCCATACTATGCGATGGATAGATGTTTGGGCTGTACGCCTGCTGAGGATGCGTATTTTAGAAGCCGACAAGCCAATAATAACCAAGTGCGTGTGGTAGTTGACGGCCCATCAGAGGTGGTAATTAATACTGACCAGCATGTGATTGTGAATAAGCCTTAGTATTTTAATGGGTGAGTGCCAAAACAAACATATTTGATAAAATTTAATCTAATAGCGTGGGTTAGCAAAGCATAACCCACGGAAAATCAAACGATGATTTGTACGACTATAAAACAGCCATACTGAGGGCTGTTTTTTTTGCCTTAAATAATCATAACTGATGCGTTCAAGTTATTTGCTAAGTCGCTGATTTGCTTATACTACTTTTTATGATAATTTAATCCTTTTTTAGGGATTACCCACCGATATAAAGGATGATATATGTCAACTCAAGATATTAGGGTCGCAACTGACCATCATACCAATCTGACCGCCACAATCTATACCCCCAATACGGATAATTCACTGGCGGCATCAAGCGTAAAAGCAGGTATTATGCTTGCACCTGCGACAGGGATTAAACGCCAGTTTTATCACAATTTTGCTCAGTTTTTGGCTGATAATGGCTATGGCGTGATGACCTTTGATAATGAAGGCATTGGTGACTCATTAGAAGGTGATATTGCCAAATCGAACGCCTCGCTTATAAGTTGGGGACGCTATGACATGACGGCGATATTGGATAAACTGATGCAAACCTTCCCCAATACCAGCTATCATCTGATTGGGCATAGTGCAGGTGGTCAGCTA
This sequence comes from Moraxella sp. TY6, assembly GCF_048551375.1. Taxonomy (NCBI): domain Bacteria; kingdom Pseudomonadati; phylum Pseudomonadota; class Gammaproteobacteria; order Moraxellales; family Moraxellaceae; genus Moraxella; species Moraxella sp. TY6. The sequence continues at coordinate 7,916 of NZ_JBLYZJ010000024.1, forward strand.
TTTGGACTAATGCCAAACCATGACAAGCTAACGTCCGTGTTTAATGTGGCGTGCTCGTCTGGACAAATCCGCAATATGGCAATGCCCTATCGTGCCAAAGCCATGTACTTTATGGATGTGTTTATCCCAATGTCAAATCTAATATTTGGCTATACCAAAACTTCGAAAGTCGGCATGGGTGAGGATTTGCCAAAACAAGTCGCCAAGCAATGGCGTGATTGGTGTAATGGCTCGGGCTATATCAAAACCGCTTTTGGTAAAACCGTGCAAACCCATTATTATGATGAAGTCAAACTACCTACACTGTGGGTTAATGCACCTGATGATGATATCGCCAATGATAAAAACGTGGCAGATATGATTCGGGTATTCCCCAATATACAAGCAACCACCAAAACGCTGAATCCCAAAGATTATGGGCTAAAACATATCGGTCATATGAAGTTTTTTAGCCGTCAAAATCAAGTATTGTGGCAACAGGCAGTGGATTGGTTAGAAAAACACGCTTAACTAAAAAGGCACATCACATTCAAAGTCTAGCCACGCCCCTGTATTGGGGTGTTTTAGTCTTAGCTTGTGGGCGTGCAAGCACAACCGTGGTGACAGCTCAAACGCTTCACCATCCAAAATATCTTGAGCATAGATGGGGTCGCCTAGCATGACATGACCAATATGAAGCATATGTACCCGCAGTTGATGGCTACGCCCAGTCACAGGGAACAACGCCACACGGCTGACAGGCTTGCCTTGGCGAAGTTCGTGGTGCAAGGTTTTAAAATGCGTCAAGGCGTGTTTATGCCAGTCCATATCCACGATATGTTTGGGTTTTTGCGGTGGGTCGTAACGCACAGGGACGTTGATTTCACCTTGTTGTGGTGTCGTTCCCCATACCACGGCTTGATATTCTTTGGTCGGTAAGCGGTCAATAAATTGCTTGCTGATATGGGTTTGGGCTTCACTGTGGCGAGCGAAGATAATCAGCCCAGAGGTGTCCATGTCAAGGCGGTGGATGAGTTTGACATTGGGGTCAGCTCGTAGCAAGCGAGATTGTAGGCTGACTTTGAGGTCTTTGCCATCGACTGAGAGCAGTCCGTGGGGCTTGTCAATGACCCAGATGTCGTCATCACGGTACAGGGTGACGGATTGGGCGAAGTCGTCAAAAAAGCTTTGTGGTTGCTGGCTTTCTTCAAGATTTCGCTTGGCAATGGATTCTGGAGTGAGGGCTTGGGGAAGTGGTCGCATGGGGTGTGTACAATCTCTATAATTTACTGAACTGAGCATTGATAAGATTTACCATTTTTGAAAACTTTAATGCGGTTAGCTATGCTATTATAATCATCAATTGTTCTCATTGTACCAAAAAAACGCCATGACCACACACAATAACACACCACCCAACTCAACGACTTCAGACACCAACAGCTCCTTACACAGCCACCTTGACGGCTACGCCCAACAAGCCAAAGGCAAAACAGGTATCACACGCATTATCAATGCCAGTACCTACTCACGAGATGGCTTGCTGGCTGCCTACCAAAATGAAGCCGCCTTTCGGCAAGTGGCATGGCTCAATGGTGTGTTATTGTTGGTGTTGGTGGTGATGCCATTTAGCATTGTTATCAAAATGTTGTTGGTATTTGCCTCGTTTTTCTCGTTGGTGGTGGAGCTTTTTAACACAGGGCTAGAAGCGTCCATCGACCATACTTCTACTGAACGCCATCCGCTTGCCAAAATCGGTAAAGATGTCGGTTCGGCAGCCCAACTTTTGGCATTGACTCTGTTGTTTATGCTGTGGATGATGGCGTTGTACGCTACCTTTATGTAACCGTATTAAACTAATAATGTAGAAGGAACACTATGCCCATTTATCTTGGCACAGGGGGCTATAGCGATACTGATTTGGTCGGGGCGTTATACCCTGTGGGGACGAAGAAAACGGAATTTTTGACTGAGTATGCCAAACATTATCCAGCGGTAGAAATTAACAGCAGTTTTTATGCTCCGATTGGTCGCAAAGCCTATGAGGGAATGCTGAATAAATCTGAAAATAACCTCAAATTTGCCATCAAACTACACCAAGACTTTAGCCACAATCTCACCGCCACACCACAGACTGCCATTGCTTTTATGGATGCCATTCGCCCAATCATTGAGGCGGATTGTTTGGCAAGTTTGTTGCTTCAGTTTCCGCACGGTTTTGACCGTACCATTCACAATCGCCAATATTTAGCGATGCTGACCAGTTGGTTTGTAGGGTTGCCATTAGCGATTGAGTTTCGCCATCAAAGTTGGCACACGCCTCAAGTGTATGCCAGTTTTACCAAGCAAAATTTGAGCTGGTGCAGTGTCGATTATCCCAATGTAAAAGGCTTGCCACCCAGTGGCTTACTGTTTACCAATCGGATAGGTTATCTGCGAATGCACGGCAAAAATGTCAACTGGTGGGATGCTCATTCGGCAAGTGAACGCCATGATTATCGTTATAGCGAGGCGGAGATGCAAGCGTGGGCGATGACGATTGCTAATCAGCAAGCCAATTTTGATACGTTGTATGTATTTTTTGAAAATACCGTTAAAGCCCATGCGGTGTATAATATTGCGATGTTACAACACGCCTTACTTGAGCAAAATTTAGCAGTGATAATCACAAAAACCACAGAATAGCATCGCTTGAAATCGCTAAATTTGTTATTATAAAAGGTTATATTTTGATAAAACGCTAGGTATTAAAGTAGTATGACTGATTTTGCCATTGGACAACGTTACCTTTCTGACACCGAAAACGAATTGGGCTTGGGCGTGGTCGTCCTTGTCGATGACCGCTGTGTGCATATTCTGTTTCCACAAAGTGAAGAAACACGGGTGTATGCCAAAACTTCCGCCCCTTTATCGAGAGTGCTATTCAAGGCAGGCGACACCATCACCGACCAAGATGGGCATAGCTTTGAAGTGACCGAGGTCGAAGAAACCGCAGGGGTGTACAAATACCATGTCGTTGGGCAAGATAAACCCATCATGGAAACTCGTCTAGGGGCGAATATTACCCTTGCCAAACCGCTAGAACGCCTATTGGCAAGCCGTATTCACCAAAATGACTGGTATGAATTGCGTCAAGAAATCCTTCGCACCCAAGCCAATTTGGCAGGTCATCCGCTCAAGGGCTTGATGGGGGCGAGGGTCGATATTATCGAACATCAGTTGTATATCGCCCATGAGGTTGGCAAGCGTATCGCCCCTCGTGTGCTGTTGGCGGACGAAGTGGGATTGGGTAAAACCATTGAAGCAGGGTTGATTATTCATCAGCAGTTGATTAATGGCAAAGCCGAGCGAGTGTTGGTGCTAGTGCCAGATAGCTTGCAGTACCAATGGATGATTGAGCTTCGCAGACGCTTTAACCTTGAGTTTGCGATTTTTGATTTGGTGCGTACTGCCTCGATTGCCGAGCATGACCCAGAGCAAAACCCATTTTTGACCGAGCAAGGCATTATCGCCAGTATTGATTTGTTGCTTGACCATGAGGATTTACGCCAAAAAGCCCTTGAAGCAGGGTTTGATTTGTTGGTGGTGGATGAAGCCCATCATTTGCACTGGGATAGTGAGCAAGGCGGCAATGATAAATATGAGTTGGTCGAAGACTTTGCCAAACAGACCGCAGGCGTGTTGTTATTGACCGCCACGCCAGAGCAGTTGGGGCTAGAAAGCCATTTTGCACGGCTTCGCTTGCTTGACCCAAATCGTTTTGCTGACCTTGATGATTTTATTGAAGCGGAAGAAAACTTTAGCCAAACTGCCCAAATTGCCGAAATTTTATTAAGCGACCGTCCGCTCAGTGATTCGCAAAAATCCGCCCTTGCTCAACTATTAGGGTATGATATCACCGATGATGAACAAGGGCGTGGGCGTGCGATTAATGAATTGCTTGACCGTCACGGCACAGGGCGAGTGTTGTTCCGCAATACTCGTGATAGTGTGGCAGAGTTGATTTCTGGCTTTCAAGGACGCACTTCGGTGGCGTATCCGTTGCCATTGCCTGCAACGTGGCAAAACAGCTACCATACGCAAGGCAAATTGCGTGAACAGCTTTGGAGCGAGGAAAATCAACCAGACGGCAGTTGGCTGGAGGAAGACCCTCGTGTGCCGTGGTTGATTGATATTTTAAAACACGAACTCAAACACCAAAAAGTGCTATTAATTGCTCGCAGTGGGGCAACGGTGGAAAGCCTTGAAGCCGTGTTACGCCTCCATGCAGGGATTAAGACAGCGATTTTTACCGAGCAGATGACCCTCCTTGAGCGTGACCAAGCGTCAGCGTATTTTGCCGATAGAGAAGGAGCTCAAATTCTTTTGGCTTCTGAAATTGGCTCGGAGGGGCGTAATTTTCAGTTTGCCAGTGATTTGATTTTGTTTGATTTGCCTGCCAATCCAGATACCCTCGAACAGCGTATCGGACGGCTTGACCGCATTGGACAACAAAATCTGATTACCATTCATGTGCCGTATGTCGAGGGGACAGCGACCGAACGCCTTTATCATTGGTATAACGATGCGTTAAATATTTTTAACCAAATTTCGCCAACGGCTCAAACCGTACAAGAGCAGTTTATTGTCGATTTAAAACCGATGCTGGAGGGTAAAGGCACGGTTGATGGCTTAAATGCGTTGATTGACGAAGGGCAAGCCCAACGCTTGGCGTTAGAGGAAGCTATGCAGGCAGGGCGTGACCGTCTGCTTGAATACAACTCCTGTCGCCCTCGTGTGGCGAGTAAGATTGCCTATACCATGCGTGAGTTTGATGATACCCATACCTTGCCACGCCTGTTTGAGCGGTTTATGTCGTCCATCAACATGGACTACAGCGGACAGCGTGACGGCTCGCTGATGCTTCATCCCTCGGATGAGATGCAGGTGCAAGGGTTGGCGATTCCAGAAGACGGCATGACTTTGACCTTTGAGCGTGAGCAAGCCCTTGTGCGTGAAGACATGGCATTTATGACTTACGAACATCCGCTGATGCAAAGTATCTTTGAAACGGTGAATAGTGGCACGTTTGGCAACACGACCGTGGCGACTTTGGCAAGTAACGCCATGCCAGAGGGCTTGGTGTTGCTCGAAGTGAATTTCCGTGTGGAGGCGATTGCCCCTAAATTGCTCAATCTCACCGCATTTTTGCCAAAACCTTTTATCCGTGTGTTTTTAAGTCAACAAGGGACAGATTTTAGCGAAAAAATTGCCCCAGAGATGATTGCGAACCATATTCACCGCCTTGATAAAACCAGAGCAAGACAGGTGATTAAGGCTCGCCGTGATATCATTGAAAATCGCTATCAGCAAGCGGTTGAACTGGCAAATCAGCAGTTACCGAGTATCAGTGAGGAAGCCCAGTCGCTATTTACTCAGCGTTGGCAACGAGAAATTGAGCGGTTGCAGTATTTGCAATCGGTGAACCCCAATGTGCGTGATAGTGAGATTCGTCAAGTTGAACGACTGCATGAGCAAGGGTTAGAGGCGTTGACCAACTTATCGCTAATTCCTGATAGTATTCGGGTGTTGGTGGCGGTGAAGCCGTAAGTCAGTAAAGTAATTAAGTCATTTTTAGCCATATTGAGGATAACACGATGGAATTAGAAAAACTAAGCGTCATGCAATATCTTGATAAAAGCTGGCAAGAATGGCTGATTAATAATTATAATGCAGGTATTCATCCACGCCGTTTGGCACAATCTATGCTTGAAAAAGGCTTGGTTGATGCGATGTATGCCATGTTGTCAGATTTTGATTTGACCCTTGATATGCCGATGATTGATTTGAGTAGTAATCAAATTGAGCTATCTGATAAAACGGTGTCTTTGACGTTTGTTTGTCAAAAACCTTATGTGGTGGTGATTGATGATTTTTTATCTGCCGAAGAATGTCAGCAAATGTTGCAAGTTTCTAATGATAAATTTAATCCTGCAAGAGTCGTGGATAAAGATACAGGTGAATTTGTCGAGCATTATGCGAGAACCAGTATGAATACTGGCTTTGTTCGTGGTGAGTTTGAGATTATTAAAGTAATTGAAAGCCGTATTTCATCGTTGTTGCATTGGCCTGTTGAAAATGGTGAAGGGATTCAAGTTTTACGCTATCAAGATGGCGGTGAATATAAAGCACACTTTGACTTTTTTAATAAAAATGAAAAAGGTAGTGCCAAGCAAATGGAACATGGTGGACAACGGGTCGGCACATTTTTGATGTACTTGTCGGATGTTGAGCGTGGTGGGGCGACTCGGTTTCCAACCATGAATTTTGAGGTACGTCCGAAAGCAGGTATGGCATTGTATTTTGCCAATACTTTATTGACAGGGCAAACCGATGATTTGACGTTTCATGCCAGTGTACCTGTGGTACAAGGGACAAAATATATCGCCACAAAGTGGCTTAGACAATCAGCGTATTAATACGCAATGTTTGTAGGAATTACCATAAAAAAACCGATGCTCATGTAGCATCGGTTTTTTGTATTGTGGATAAAGGATACGGTTAGAACTTACTGGTGAAAACTAACGATACACCTTGATTGTCGTAGTTTTTACGCCATTCGCCCATATAGTTGGCAGAGATATCAATATTAGCGGTTGGCTTATAGCTTAGACCCAGCCCTGCAATACCAACTTCTTGACCGACTTCTTGCCCTAGCGTGGTAAAGCTAGAGTTTGGCGTTCCTGCAAAATTGGCGGTAATATCGGTGCGTGGGTCGCCATTTTCAATCGCACCTGCCAATTTACCTGTTAGGGCAACACGTTGTCCAAGTGGTTGTTTGAACTGTACACCCAGCGTTGAGCGGAAGCTGTCATATTGCTGTTCGGCAACATCAAGATTGAGTGCATCTGCCCCAGTTTCACGGTAACCATCCGCAGTAATACGGCTGTAATTGACTTGAGCAAATGGGCTGATATTACGGCTCTCACTACCGATGCGATGGCTGATGCCCATACCTGCTTGTAGGGTATTTGCGGTATAGTCAGATTTTGCCGTTGTGTTGGCTAAATCAATATGACGTTCGCCTTGAATATCGCTACGCCCTACGCCAACGTGGAAATTGGCACGTGTGGCAGGTGTGGCTTGATAGTCGCCATAGCCTAATAGCTGTAAGGTGTCAGCCGTCATTTCATGGTTGATGACTTGACCATTGGTGTCAGCATCACTGTTGATATAGGATAACGCACCACCAAGATTGAGTTTATCATTGATAGCGGTATCTGCTCCGACAATCACGCCTGCGTCTTGGTTTTCATAACCGACCAATCCGCCTTGATGTTGTTTGGTAGATTTTGCACCAATGGCTTTTGCCCAAACGTGGCGTTCACGGTCATAGTTTTGCTCATAGATAGCGTTAAGGGCTTGGTTGTTGCTATCTGCAATCATGCGGTTGACCGAACCCATGAATAGCGGTTGAGATTGGCTTGCCAAGTTTGAGAGCTGTAAACTGCCAAAATTAAGGGTGCTTTCGATAAGTTTATCAGCAAGTGGGCTAGTGCCTGTGGCGATTTTTTGGTCAACAGCATTATCCAATACTTTTGCAAGATTTTCCGATATATGGTTGTCGTGGCTGTTGACAGCCTTAACAAAAGTCGTAGTCTTTGTTGGTGTTGGTGTTGGTGTTGGTGTTGGTGTTGGTGTTGGTGTTGGTGTTGGTGTTGGTGTTGGTGTTGGTGTTG
>NZ_JBLYZJ010000025.1:0-14782 GCF_048551375.1 Moraxella sp. TY6
GCTAAGTTTTTTATGCTTAGTGCCGTTCGGTGTGTGCGTATTATACGCTTTTTATATGGGACGTCAAGAGGTTTTTTGGGTTTATTTTAAATAATTTCAAGAATATTTTACAAGTAATTGTTTTTAATATTATTTTTATATAATTTTATTACGATTAAATAGCACAATATTGATGGCTATTAATAGGCAAGTAACCAAGGTGATGATAACGATGGCTTTAAGTTGGGGGGCTAGCTGATTGGGGATAATTAATTCATCGCTGTATTGGCGTACGACTTTGAGATGTCGACTGACAGGGTAAGCCATGACGCAAACGCTGAGTAGGTAGAAGTTTTGGCGTAGTACAGCAAAGGTCGCAATCAAGAAGTAGGCGGTAAGTAGGATAAAGCGATAGTATTGGCTGATTTTGTCTTTGCCGAAGTGGACAGCTAGGGTGTTTTTTTGGCTGTGTTGGTCGGTGTCGATGTCACGCATGTTGTTTATCATCAAGACACAGGTGCAAAGCAAGCCTACCACCACAGACATGATGGCATCGGATACTCGAATAAATTGGGTTTGTAGATACAAGCCTCCTAAGACGTTGAGTAAGCCAAAAAATATAAATACTGCCAGTTCGCCTTTGGCATGGTAACCGTAGGGGCGTTTGCCCATGGTATAAGCGATGGCGGCGATAATGGCGATGATACCAAATGCTAAAAAGATTAGGATTTCTAAAATATTGTCAAAACTAAGATAGAGTAACCCTACCCCACAGCCAAAAATAAAGATTGCCCAACTGATGATAATGGCTTTAAGGGTGCGGTGGTTGAGGTTACCTTGGGCGGTTTGGCGGTCGGTACGGTGGTCGTCTGTGCCTTTGACCCCATCGCCGTAATCGTTGGCAAGGTTGGATAAAATCTGTAGTCCCAATGCTACCCAAAGACTTAAGCCAAAAACCTGCCAGTTGTGGGCGGTAAAACTCCCAATTTTAGAGTAGGCTAAGGCATTTGCCACGATAATTCCTGCAATGGCAAGCGGATACGTCCGTGGGCGTGTGGCTTTGAGCAAAACAGGCAGTAAATGGTGGCTCATGGGGTGTTTTCTTTTCAGACCTAGTGTTTTATAGCGAATAAATTAGCAACAATACTTAAACAATGATACACAATCTTTAGAAAAGTGATGTAGAAATAACACTTACGCAAAAATGATGGGTAGCGTGTGGTTAGGTGAAGCCGTTACCCACGATTATTGAAGCTAAACGTGGGTAACGCTTTGCTATCCCACGCTACAAGCATAAAAATGTAAGTCCTAGAAAAGGTCAATTATTTGGCTTTTTTCAATCCTGCTTGTGCCAATAATGCCCCTAAACTGCCAATTTTTTCAGGTTTATCCTGTGTATTGGCTTCTTTGCGTGACGAGTTGCGAGGCGAGGTCGATTGACGGTCAGCTTTGCTATCGCTGGTGCGTGAGCGTTTTTTGTCGTCAAGTGGACGCTCGGTTTTATTGGCTCGTTTGGCTTTATCAAGATTTTTATCAGCCGTATCAGCGGTATTTTTATCGGCGGATTTTGTGGCTTGGGTATTGGCAGTGACCGCTGTTTTCATGCTAAAACCAATGCGTTTACGCTCGGTATCAAGGGTAATCACTCGCACTTTAACAATGTCGCTGGGTTTGACATGATTGAGTGGGTCGGTGATAAATTCATTGCCCATTTCTGAAATATGCACCAAACCATCTTGGTGTACGCCGACATCCACGAATGCCCCAAAACTGGTGACATTGGTGACCACGCCTTCAAGTTCCATACCGATTGACAAGTCATTGATACTATTGACATCGTCACGGAATTGGGCAGTTTTAAAGGTTGGGCGTGGGTCGTGGGCTGGTTTGGCAAGTTCTTGTTTGATTGCCATCGCTTGAATTTGACCGTGGTTAATTTGACCGTCATCTGCTTCAGCATCGTTTAGGGCATCATCATTAGAAGCGGTCAATAGGCGACTGTCCATGCTGTTTAGAACACTGTCATTGCCTAGGACATCGGCAAGGGTTTTGCCTGCTTGGGCGAGCCAATTTTTGACCAATTCATAATTTTCTGGGTGCAAGCCTGTAGCGTCTAACGGCTCATCGCCGCCACGAATCCGCAAGAAACCTGCGGCTTGCTCAAAGGTTTTTGCTCCAAGGCGAGGGACGTTTTTGAGTTGTTCACGGTTGGCAAATGCACCGTGGTCGTTACGGTAGTTGACGATTTGTTGGGCGACATTGGTGTTTAGACCTGCAATGTGTGCCAAAATCGCAGGGCTTGCGGTATTGACATCGACACCCACAGCATTCACGCAGTCTTGGGTGACTTTATCAAGGCTATCGGCAAGTTGGGTTTGGTTGACATCGTGCTGATACTGCCCCACGCCAATGGCTTTGGGGTCAACTTTGACTAGCTCCGACAAGGGGTCTTGCAAACGGCGTGCAATCGACACCGCCCCACGAATGGATACGTCCAGTTGGCTGAGTTCTTGGCTTGCCAATTCACTGGCAGAATACACCGAAGCCCCTGATTCGTTGACCACGACTGGCACGGCTTTAACCGTAGGATTTTCGGCTAAAATTTCTTTGATTAATGCGTCAGTTTCTCGGCTGGCTGTGCCGTTACCGATGGCGATTAAGTCCACATTATACTCGGTCAATAAGCCCAAAATCACGGTTTTGGCTTCGCTGACTTTGTTGTCTGGGGCAAACGGATATACGGTCGCTGTGGCAGAGTCGCCAGTGGCTGATTTTGCCACATGACCTAGGCTGTCAACCACTGCCATTTTGACCCCATGACGAATCCCTGGGTCAACGCCCAAAATCACTTTTTGTCCTGCGGGGGCAGACATAAGGAGGTGCTGTAAATTATTGGCAAATACGTCAATCGCTGCTGACTCGGCTTCAAGGCGTTTTTCGGTCAATAGACGATGTTCGATATGCGGTCGCCATTTGTCTTGCCATAATTTTTTGGCAAGGTCTAATAATAGGGCTTGGCGGTCGCTTGGCTCGGCTTGAGTGATGGCAAAACGCTGATTAATTTGCTCAATAAATGGCGTATCTTCGCCTTCAATGGCAATGCTTAACACGTTGTCTTGGCGACCTCGAAGCATGGCTAGCAAGCGGTGATTTGGCAAGCGAGCAAGACTTTCGGCATGGTCAAAGTAATCTTTGAACTTTTCGCCCACCTCTCGTTTTTCTTCGCTCACCAACAAGCTGTGAATTTGGGCAGTTTTGCCAAAACCTTTGCGTAATTTATCCAATAAATCAAGGTCTTGCGTCCATTCATCAATGATAATCGCTCCAATCCCTGCCAATTGTTTATCCATATCGGCAAAAGGCGACACTTCGGTTTCACCATTGTCATTGACGGTTGGTTCTGGTACTTGGAAGCTAGCTAGGGCTTGGGCTGGGCTGATATTGTCATGCAACACCGATAAAGCGATGGGTTCTAGCCCTGCTTCTTTGGCTTGGGTCGCTAGTGAACGGCGACGTGGGCGATACGGTAAGTAGATGTCTTCTAGCTCAAGTTTGGAGGTGGCGTTGGCGATACGCTCGGATAGCTCATCAGTCAATTTGCCTTGTGAGGTCAATAGCTCGATGATTTTATCACGGCGACTTGCCATATCTCGTTCATAATTCAGCGATTTTTCGAGTTGTCGCAATTGGGTATCGTCTAGCCCTTGGGTTTGCTCTTTACGATAACGGGCAATAAACGGAATGGTCGCACCCTCATCATACAATTTGACAAACGCCGTGACTTGGGCTGGTTTGATGCCAAGTTCGGTTGCCAATTTTTGATAAATTTGATTTTGTACTTCTTGTGAAAGCACGTCTTCGGTTACGTTAGTATTGGTTGTCATACTTTTATCGTCATCGTTAGGTTTTGAATGAACAAGCAAAATTCTGTATTAACAGAGCCTTACCCAATCATTTTGCCAATTTTCAGCAAAATGGGTTAACGCATTATAACAAAACATCACAAAAAGATAATAGGTAAAACGTATTTAAAGCAACATCTTGTTGTAACTTTAGCCAAAATTAGCGGAATTATTGGACAAATGCTAAAAAACAGTAGGGTTTTTTAGCAAAATCACTACAGCAAAAATCATCAATGTTTGTTTTAATATTCGTATGTTTTATAACGTTTTAAATTAGAAACACTAACTTAAAATTTTGGGCTTATATAACTTATATAATATGCCCCTGCAGAATCATTCTAGGACTTACGCAAAAATAGTAGAAACGTTCGCCCTGAGCTTGTTGAAGGGTAACGTTTCCTATGGTTCGACAAGCTCACCACGAACGGAAACGTTAAAACAGCGTAAGTCCTACATTCATATTTCTAATTTAAATGATAATAGCATCCGAATGGCAAAGCAAAATCGCTATTTTGCTTAAAATTTGTTACAATTTAGCCATTAGGAACGCATGATTTAGGAAGAACAATTTTACCGAGGATATGACAATGAACGACACAACAAGTAATGAAATCACCAAAACCCCATCCGAGTCCCAACCGCTTGACCCCAATTATACCACGGATATCAGCTTTCAAGCATCAAATGGGCAAGACGATACCACTGCAGAGGCCACCCAAGACACAACTCATGCGGGTGACATCAGTCAACGTATTTTGGTGGTAGATGATGATGCTCGTCTGCGTGCTTTGCTTCAACGCTTTTTGGAAGATGACGGCTATGTGGTGCGTACCGCCCATGACGGCAGTCAAATGGATAAGCTATTGCAACGTGAGCTATTTTCGCTGATTGTGTTGGATTTGATGTTGCCAAATGAAGATGGTATCAGCATTTGTAAACGCTTGCGTGCCGAAAATTCAGACATTCCAATTATTATGTTGACTGCCAAAGGCTCGGACGCTGACCGTATTGCAGGGCTAGACGCTGGGGCGGATGATTATTTGCCAAAACCCTTTAATCCTAAAGAATTGTTGGCTCGTATCAAGGCGGTGCTTCGCCGTCAAAGTCGTGAACTGCCCGGAGCCCCCAGTCAGCAAATGGAAGTGGTGGAATTTGGCTCGTGGACGCTGGATTTATCCACTCGCACGCTAAAACGTGATGGCAATGTGGTGACGTTGACGACTGGTGAATTTAGCGTATTAAAAGCCTTGGTACAGCACCCTCGTGAGCCATTAACTCGTGATAAATTGATGAACTTGGCAAGAGGGCGTGAATGGGGTGCGATGGAGCGTTCGATTGATGTGCAGGTATCTCGACTTCGCCGTTTGATTGAGGATAATCCGTCACAGGCTCGTTATATCCAAACCGTGTGGGGCGTGGGTTATTGCTTTGTGCCAGATGGGGCGGAAAGCTAATGTTAATTACCAACACCGCCTGTCACCTTGTGATGGGCTTTTTAGGCTCTGGCAAAACCAGTTTTATTAACGCCTGTATTCAAGCTTTTAAAGCGGAACAAAAATGGGCAATCCTTGTCAATGAAGCAGGGCAAATCGGCATTGATGAAAAACTATTCGCCAATCCAACTAGCCAAAATGCCAATGATGACCCAAATGCTAACGATAGCGGACTGGCAATTCGGCAAGTGGCAGGCGGTTGTATCTGCTGTACCAGTCAATTACCGCTACAAATCGCCCTTGTTCGGCTGATTTCGGAACAAAAACCCGACCGCCTTTGGATAGAACCGACAGGACTGGCTCACCCCAAAGAGCTGATTGAACAGCTTTCCGCACCGCATTGGCAAACTACCCTCGCCCTCAAATCGGCAATTAGTATCGTCAACGCTCGCCATTGGCTTGAGCCTCGCTACCGTGAGCATGAGGGATATCAATCGCACGTGCGTTTTTGTGATGTGATTGTGGTTAATCGCTTTGATAGCCTTGACGACAGCCAACGCCAACAACTCACCGAATGGCTGACTGCCAATAATCCAACTGCGACTATCATTTGGCAACAGGGGCTAACCTTTGATGAGGCGACCAAAAGTGCCCTACTCTCTGCCCTTGCCAGTCCGAGCCAAGTGCTTGCCAATCGTCAGCATTATCGCCAAGTGAGTTTAGCCAGTTTTAGCCAACCTCGCCCAACGGCAATTGGCAATCTCGCTCAAGCTGAAGCCGAACCGATAGACGAACCTGCCCTGCCATTTCGTTACCATGATATTCAAAATAGCTACCAAATCATGGGTTGGCGACTGCCGAACGAATGGACAGTGGTGATGGTGACGTTGATGGATTGGTTGCTAAAACTGCCAAACTGGCAACGCATTAAGGCGGTGATTCATACTGCCCCCAATGGCGTTAGCGATTGGCAAACACTGAATTTCACCCCAGATTCATTGGATATTGCGTCAACCGAACCCCAAGTGGACAATCGGATTGAGGTGATTTTTTTGGATGCGGATATTGAGTTGGATTTTGAGGTGTTGGATAGAGAATTAATGGCATTTTTTCAGCAAAATGAAAATTAACACCACTCATCCTGAGCCTGTAGAAGGGTAGCAATCTTGCACTTCACTAGGCTTGTTGTGCGAAGCAGTGAATTAAATCAGAAATGAGCTTTGAAAATTTTGGGCGTATGCAATACGCCCCTACCAAACTGTCTTACTCCTAATTTAAATGACTATAATTTCGTAGCCATTTGCTTATTTAATAATGTCAACATCTCATTCAGCCCTTTCACTCGTTTGGCAGTTTGCCACAGATTTTCCGCCTCGCTATAGCCTTGGGTCAGCATACCCAGCCATTGCTTGTAGCGTGAGACTATCATACTGTCACTTTTGGCATTGCCGTGCAAAAACTGGATTTGCAATGCAAATAAATCTTGCCACGCCATCGCTTCTAAATTTTCACCTTTATCAAAACTCTTAACTAAATTGACCAAATCGGGCTTGGTCACCGCCCCACGCCCTAGCATGATGTGGGGTGTGTTGGCTTGCTGTCGGCAACGTATCGCTTGTTCTACCGTCCAAATCTCACCATTGGCGATAATCGGCAAAGAAAGCCTTTGCGTAAGAGGCTCAACGAGTTCCCAATAGGCAGGCGGTTTATAGCCTTGGGTCTTGGTGCGAGCATGAATGGTAAGCCAATCTGCATTGGCAGATTGTACGGCATCGCCGATTTCTTGGGTGAGCGAAGTATCTTCATACCCCAAACGGATTTTGGCAGATACAGGCGTATCACTCGGTACGGCTTGGCGTACTGCATGGATGATTTGGTACACAGTTTCAGGTTCGGTCAATAGCACAGAACCACCTCGATGGTTATTGACGGTTTTGGCAGGGCAACCAAAATTTAGGTCAATCGCCAATGCCCCAAGTTCCACTGCTTTGACGGCATTATGGGCGAGTAGCTCGGCATTGCTACCCAATAGCTGAACATGGACTGGTGTACCGTGGCGAGTTTTACCTGTTAAACTTTCGCCATTTAACTCGCTGTCGTGTAAAAGTTCTGGGACGAATTTATAGAAGACATGGGCAGGGAGTACGGTTTGGGTGACACGGATAAACTCGCTTACCGTCCAGTCGTAGTGTCCGATTGAGGTCAGTACGTCACGCATGACAGGGTCGGTCAAGCCTTCCATAGGGGCGAGGACGATTTGGGGCGTGGTAAAATCGGGGCGATGGGACTTGGGTTGGAGCGGTTTGCGAGGATTTGGCGTAGTATGATAAGGCATGATAGCGACTGGAAAAATAATGCCATTATAGACCAATTGGATAAAAACAGCTATTTCGTTTCACGGTTATCTAATCGACAGTTGGGTAAACTTATTTTACCCTCATTAAAACCCTGTTGGTATTGCGTAACCAAGTTGGTAAGATGGTTGCTTACCTATTGGTCAGCAGGGCATTAGCCGATAAAATGGTTGCAAATTTTTTAAGCAATAGGAAAAAAATATGACCGCATCGACCCATTATGAGCATCTAATTGTTGGCTTTGGTAAAGCAGGTAAAACGCTTGCGGTGACTTTGGCAAAAGCAGGTAAGTCAGTGGCTTTGATTGAGCAATCAAGCGACATGTATGGCGGAACCTGTATTAATATTGGTTGTATTCCCTCAAAAAAACTGTCATTTTTGTCCGATAAAGTCGATTTAGCGGAAGCCGTGGCTGAAAAAAATCAGTTAACTGCCAAGCTTAACCAAGCGAATTATAAAAAAGTCGCTGATACTTGTGATGTCATTACAGGTCAAGCACATTTTATGGATGCCAATACCGTACAGGTCAAAGGTGACGATGGCGAATTAACAATTACCGCAAAACAAATTTATATCAATACAGGGGCATATAACTGGCAAGCACCGATTGATGGTTTGGCAGAAAGCAAACATATTTATGACAGCACCACTTTGATGCAATTAACTGAAAAACCAAAACATTTGCTGATTATTGGCGGTGGTTATATTGGTTTAGAATTTGCCTTTACCATGGCGAATTTTGGCAGTAAAGTGACTATCTTAGAAACAGGTGAGGTATTTTTACCAAGAGAAGATGAGCAAATTCGTGATTGTCTGGTTGAAATTATGAAGAGCAAAAATATTCAGGTTAAAACCGCTCAAAAAGTCGAAAAAGTCAGCGATAAAAATTCGACTAGCATTGTCAAAACCCAAGATGGCGAAATTGAATGTGATGCGGTATTGGTAGCAACAGGCAGACGTGCCAATGTTGAACATCTTAACTTGAACAAGGCTGGCGTTAAACTAAATGACAAAGGCTATATTGATGTCAATGAAAAATTGCAAACTAGTCAAGCACATATTTATGCCATGGGCGATGTGGCAGGCTCACCGCAATTTACCTATATTTCATTAGATGATTTTCGTGTGGTAAAAAATCAAGTGTTGGGTGATGGCAAATATACCACCAAAGACCGTACTTTCCCTTATGCTGTGTTTACCATGCCGCCACTTTCTAATACAGGTTTAACCGAGGCACAAGCGATTAAGCAAGGTTATTCGGTCAAAACAGCCACGCTTGATGCGGTGAATATTCCGAAAGCCAAAATTCTGCAACAAACCGATGGCTTGTTAAAAGCAGTGATTGATGTCAAAACTGATAAAATTCTAGGCGTACAGTTATTGTGTGCAGAAGCCCATGAAATGATTAACTTTGCAGATTTAGCGATTCGACAAGGCATGACTTATCAGGATGTGCGTGATTATATCTTTACCCATCCAACCATGATGGAAAGCTTGAATGATTTATTTGGTGCGGTGGAATAACCTCAATTTATCATTTTGATTGTGCGATTGGCTTTAAAGTGGTTACACAAGTGAACGGAGAACGGAAAGTGGTGGGCGACTATAGCCTTGTAGGGTGGTGGTGAACTTAACCTTTACCCATAAATCACTTTCTTGTCTTTCAATCCATTAATCAAATCTTGAATATGAAAAATATCCAAATTCACTTTGGCACGAGTACACGCCACATACAGCAAGCGTAATTCTTCGGGTGAAATCTTCACCGCTTGCGATGTCACATCATAATAAAAATCATCATCAATCTGCACACGCCCCCATTCCAAGCCCTTTGCCTTATGAGCGGTGGAAATAATATAATCCGCCTGTTCGACATTTGACAAACTACCAATCGCTTGATTGAGCGTATCCGTACCGTGGTCATCGACCAACTTCACCAAGGTTTTAAGGTCACTGCCTTCACTGGTTTCGCTGTACTCTTGCACCTCTCGCCAGTTGTTAAAATACGCCAGCTCTGGCACGCCATACGCTGATTGCCCTTTTTTAAGGCGTTCGGCAGATTGACTAAACTTGAGAAGACGGTCGGTATCGGCTTGCAAGGCGACTTTATGCCCCATTTTTAGTCCACTTAACAGATTCACCATCGCACTGGCATTGGTTCGGCACAGAATGGCATCTTTTTTACCTTGTACCAAACTTTTGCCCAAACTCGATGCCATATTGGGATTGCCACGCAACGGCACGTCCTCTTGTAAGGCTTTTAAAAACACATTGGCAACGTCAGCGATTTTATCACCAAAACGAAACGATTGGGTCAAAAGGGTTTGGGGCAAAGGCAAGCGTTTCATGGCATTGACCGCCCCACGCCATTCATAAATCTGCTGATGAGCGTCACCGACATAAATCACTTGATTGGGCTGATTGGACAAAATCCCCATCATCAAAGGGTCAGCATCTTGGGCTTCATCAAACAGGATAAAATCGGCAGGAATCACAGGCTTGGACAACGCCCATAGTTTGAGGTAAATATCATGGCTAATCCCAGCAGGGTGGCGAGGGTCAATCGACTGTAGCCAACGGCGTTCCACAAAGGGATACAGCGTATCTCGCAGTTGCTCGGCTTCGCTAGGGGCTACCCAATCGGGCAAAATAAGATGCCGAGGGGCAGGGTAACTGGCGTGGGTGCTACAAAAAGTCGCCACTGCATCCGCCACAAAGCGAGCTTGACGCTCTGGCGTGAGGGTGACAAATTGGCTTTTGCCCTCGATTTGGCGTTTCACTTGGACAGGATTTAGCCGCAAATCCGAGGCAAGCCGACTGGGCGAAAACCGAGGCAGTTGCAGTTTGGCGGTGATATCACGAGCGGTATGGCGAAACGCTAACGAGTGAAAGGTGCGACAGTCGATATGACTGGCAAATTTGCGTTGGGCTTCACTGGCAATGGCTTTGTTAAACGCAAGGTACATCCCTCGTCCACGCAGGTGATTGCCAATCAAATTTAACGTGGTGGTTTTGCCTGCCCCTGCATACGCCACGACTTTGAACGACTGGCGTGTGAGGGCAGTCGCTAGGGCTTGTTGTTGCTCGTCCGTGGGTGGTGGCGTGGTGTGGGATTGTGTGTTCAAGGGGTTGGCTATCATGGTTTTTTGCGGTGAATATTGGGGGGATATGATAGCAAATTTTGGGATTAAAAGGGGAAATAATGGTATTGGGTGAAATGTCAAAAATTGATTTGTTTATGTTTTCATGTGCCAAATCCAAAACCTGAGCGAGATTCGATGATAGGGGCAATAGCGGTCAATCATGGATTGATTATGGTGACGGATAATATTAAAGACTTTAAACCATTGGGGATTGAATTGTTAAATCCATTTGAACCACTAAAAAATTAGCTCATGTAAGGTGCGTCTCACGCACCACTTAAATAAAATCAGCTTGTTTAAAGGTGTGTATGACACACCTTACGATTATCAAAATTTAACCTTCTAAACTTTCTTTTTCAATCGCAATCAGCTTTTTCTCTTTCACCAAAACTCTAGCAAAAATCAACCCCAACTCAAACAACAACCACATCGGAATTGCCAACAACACCATCGAAAGCCCATCGGGTGGGGTTACAATTGCCGACACCCCAAAGCACGCCACGATAATATAACGGCGTTTATCCGCCAACTGCTCAACCGACACTACGCCAGCCAACACCAATAGCAAGGTCAACACAGGAATTTCAAAGGTCGCTCCAAATACCAAAAACAGCTTGAGGACAAAATTCAAATAGCTTTCGATATCCGTCATCGGCAACACGCTATCAGGCGAAAACTTGATAAAAAATGCCAACACGCTTTTGAGTACCACATAATAGGCGAACGCAATCCCAGTATAAAACAGCACCACTGACGATAACAGCACAGGAATGGCAAGGCGTTTTTCGTGCTTATACAGGGCAGGGGCGACAAACGACCAAATCTGATACAAAATATACGGCATCGCCAAAAACATCGCCACATACAAGGTCAGCTTGACAGGGGCAAGAAATGACGAGGTAATATCGGTGGCAATCATGGTCGAATTGTGCGGTAACAAACCCACGAGAGGTGCAGAGAAAATATCGTAAATATCTCGTGCAAACCCTACCAACACCAAGAAAATCAGTATCACAGCCCCAAAAATATGGATAATATGCTTGCGAAGTTCAATCAAATGCTCGGTAATCGGCATATCAGCAAGCGTATCCTCAGCTTTCGCTTCATCTACCTTGTCATTCATAAGGCGGTCGTATTCAAGCTGTTCAGGCGTTTTTTTGGTTTTAATCAATTTAGCCATCAATGCCCCCTGTTGCTAAGGTAGCGGATTGATTTAGCAAAGTATCGGCTTGGTAATTGGGTAAAAATGGGGCATTTGGCAAGCGTTTGGCTTGGTCATAATCACCCAATAAAAACCACTGATTGTACATCGGATTGGTTGCTGATAGCACCGCATGGGACAACTCTTGAGCGATTTGGTCGGCTTGTAAATCGTTTGGCAAATCTGTGTTAATGGCAGTAGGTTGATTGAAAGCCGTTTCCATCTTTGGCACGTTACCCTGTTGTTGCATTTCTTGCATACTGGCACGCAGGGCTTCCATTTCCTTTTTCATGTCGTCTTCGGCTTGCTTGATTTTGGCAAACTCTTCTTGCATTTGTTTGCGAGTTTCGGCAAGGTCAAGCTCGGCTTCGATTTCGGATTGGAGCGTAGCAACGGTACGGCGAAATTTGGCGTAATAACGCCCTGCGGTGCGTACCGCTTGGGGGAGTTTTTCAGGGCCAAGCACCACTAAGGCGATTGCCCCAAAAATCAATAGTTCAGAAAAACCAATGTCAAACATGAAAACTCAATTTATTAGGATAAACTTTTAATGATTAAACGTTGGTTTTATCTTTTACCGTGGTGGTTGTGGTAACAGTTTCATGTTCAATCACACGGTTTTTTTCGATATGTTCTTGATTTTCTTCTTTCACCGCATCTTTAAAGCCTTTGACCGCACCGCCCAAGTCTTTGCCTGCATTTTTGAGCTTTGATGTGCCAAATACTAAGACCACGATAACGGCTAAAATCAGCCAGTGTGTGATTGAAAAACTACCCATGATATTCCCCTTGTTTTGATAATAGACCATTTCCTAAATCATTCGTAGCGTGGGTTAGTACAGCGTTACCCACGATAGATTATGTAAAATTTAGACTTTGGAAAAGTCTTAATATGTTCGTCAGTCGATTTTAGCATATTTTGCGTTGGTGACGATAATTTTATGGCTAATATGACATTCACCAAATCTGTAAAATTGTAGGGGCGTAAAGCTTACGCCCTATTTTGACATGCGAACCACTGGGGGTATGCAATACGCCCCTACAGTGCAATAAATTTTTACAGGTTGGTGTGTTTAATCAATGTCACCCTTGCCGAGCATTTTTTTCATCAATACCTGACAACCCAAACCGCCGTGCCAATTCTTCGATGACTTTTGAAGAGGGGATATTAAACCACGCTAATGTGACCATTGTATGAAACCATACGTCCGCCACTTCATAAATCAAATCCGCTTGATTGTCTGCAGTGGGATTTTGATGAGTATCTTTGGCAGAGATAATCGCTTCGGTGGCTTCTTCACCGACTTTTTCAAGAATTTTATTGATACCTTTATGATATAGACTTGCGACATACGAGCTATCTGGGCTGGCGTGTTTGCGTTCGGCTAATACGTTATCTAAGGCGGTTAAAACCTCTTGCTGATTGAGATTGTTATCTTTGGCAGGCGTTTTAACATCGGTTGATTGGCTGTCGGTTTTTTCGCCATGCTGTTCACCATGACTTTGATTATGCTTTTGACCATAAATAGCTTGTGGGTCTTTAATCACCGCATCGGTCACTGTCCAGTCATGTTGTCCATTATCATCGGTGAGCAAGCGATAAAAACACGACTCACGCCCCGTATGACAGGCAATACCACCCAACTGGGTCACGGATAGCACGATGACATCGGCATCGCAGTCAAGGCGGATTTCATGCACTTGTTGAAAATGTCCTGACGTTTCGCCTTTATGCCATAATTGATTGCGAGAGCGAGAAAAATACACCGCTTGCTTGATATCTGCGGTCATCTGTAGTGACTCACGATTCATCCACGCCATCATTAGCACTCGCCCTGTGGTATGGTCTTGAGCAATCGCAGGGATTAAGCCATTTTCGTCAAATTTTACACTATCTAACCAACTCATCTTATGCCTCTTTTATGCAACTTTTCAAAATAATAAAAAAGCACCCTGAATCATGGGTGCTTTGGCAATATTATTACACTAAAGCTCAAAAGGTTTGATGTCCAAAACCTCTCTTAGCTCCTTACTCATGGGGATTTCTTTGTTTTGACGATAATCATACGCCACAAATCCCATCACTGCATGAGCCACTACTGAGCCATCATACATGCGAGTTACTTTAAAGATAAAATCCCCACCTTTATCACTTAAATTTTGCACACCAACCTCAAATAGCAACTCCTCTCTCGCCCTTGCTCGGCTTAAAATATGTGTCGCCACATCCGTGATTACCACCCCATGATAATCATTATTAATTTCTTTAATGCCTTTAGAGTACAAAAATCTAGCACGTGCCTCTGCTAACAAGCCAACCATCGCCTCAACCGTCATATGCTGACCGATGCCAATGTCTGCACTTCTGACTCGCATGACGGTTTCAAACACAAACATGGCATTTTGAAAATCAGTTTCTATATATTCTGACACAATACACTACTCCATCAATGAGGAACAACCATCATTGTAGTTGTAACATCCAATCACATTACGTCTATTCCCTAACTTACCAATAAACCACAAAAAACACAATAGACTGACTGATAAACTTTAATGATCATCATTCTAACTTACCAAACACAAAATACAAACAACTCAACAATCAAATAAAAACCCATTGCTAAAATCATAACAAATTTCAGCAAGTCAAACGCATATTCTAACGAAAATTGCACCAATAAACTATAACCTAACTGAAGTTACGCAGTCTTCAACAGCTTTAATTCGGCAAAAGCCGACTGAGAAGCTGAGAGTAATAACCGATATC
>NZ_JBLYZJ010000026.1:0-11583 GCF_048551375.1 Moraxella sp. TY6
TTCGCCCATGTGAGAGTAGGTCATCGTCAACACCCTCTTAAGTAAACCCCCACTCAGTCGAGTGGGGGTTTTTATTTGTGTGATGTATTAAAAGATGGATTTTTGCTATATTTATCAGTAAAATTCGCAAATTATTTATTTCATGGTTAATTATGTCTGACTCGGTCATTTCTTTGGCACTTCGTTATAATATGTTGAGGCAACAAGACTCGGCATGGCGATTATTGACTGCCAAAAGAGCCCCATTAATTTTGGCTTGTGCAGAACAGTTGTTTTCTAGTTTGCATAAAAGCGTATCAATGGAGGAAGCGATTGAGTTATTGGCAAAAAGCTTTGATGAGTTTAGCCATGATAGTAGTATGGAAATTTCAAAGGATACTTATGCGTTAGCCAAGCAAGAGTGGCGTGGTTGGCTGAAACGTGGCTTAATTGTTGAGAAAAATAATGAGGTGTTTGCCACTGATGCGTTACAAAATGTGATAGCCTTTGTGAAGGTATTGGCAGAACCCACGATGATGACCTCAACGGCTTCTCGGTTGCAGACGGTGCAGTCAGAAATTCAGCGAGTGGCAACAGTATTAAATCCCAATCAGCAACGGCGTGAACAGGCTTTACAACAGCAAATTTTGCAACTTCAACAACAGTTGGAACAGGTAAGGCAAGGCAATTTTGAGCCGTTATCAGAACGAGAAGCTTCTGAGAGTATCGAAAATATTTATCAGTTGGCGATGAGTTTGCATAATGATTTTCGTAGGGTGGAAGACTCTTATCGGCAGATGGATAGGACGTTGCGTGAGAATGTGATTCGAGAGCAATACCATCGTGGGCAGGTGGTGGCAGAGTTGCTAAATTCACATGAAGCATTGATTAACACGCCTGAGGGCAGAGTGTTTCAAGGTTTTAATCAAGCGTTGCAACGTGAGGAGTTGGAGTTATTAAAGTATCATATTCGTGAAATTTTGAGTTATGAGGTGGCAAGCACCACGTTAACCCAAAAGCAACGAAGCAATTTTTATTATTTAACCCAATTGTTAAATAAAGAAGCAGGTCATGTGATTCATGCTAAACAGCGGATTGAGCATGATGTGCGTAGTTTTATCCAAACAGAATTAGCAGTAGAGCATCATCGGGTTGGGGATTTGTTAAAGCAGGTGTTTAATGAAGCCCTTGATATGGATTGGCAATCTGCCAGTTTGCGTCAAACGCCGAGTAATTTACCACCGCTTGCAATAAATGTAGATAAAATCAATGCGATTGAACGCTTGATGGTCAAAGAGGTGAAGTCTGAACAAGCCCTTAGTTTGGATTTGGGTATCAATCAAACGGTTGATTTGGCTGATTTGGATATGACGTTTTGGCAAGCATTGGAGGGGTTGGATAGGCAAGCATGGTTTAAACAAACCCAACAGGCATTACAGCAAGCCAATCAACCGTTGACATTGTCAGCATTGGCAGAGATATTGCCGTTGCCTGAATATTATGATATGGAAGCAATCGCCATGTGGTTGGAGATTGCCCGTGCGACAGGTTCGGCTTTTACAGGGGCGTATGAGCCATTACAGCGTATTCAAGATGGTGAAATTTGGCAGTTTACCATTCCTCAAGTAACATTAACCGCTGAACAAATGCAACATTTGGATTTGGCAGATATTTAAAGTGATAGCATTGATGATGACACCCTCTTTTGAGTTATCCCAAGCCCATAAACGTGCTTTACAAGAGTTGTTAAAGCAAGGCGTGATTGAGCATCAAACTAAACCACAGGAATATCAAGCATTAACGCAGGCACATGAGGCATTAAATGCCTATTTATCGGCGTTTGATTTATATGCAAAAATTGATGAGGTGCGAGGTTTGGTATTTATTTGTGTACAAAAACCAGCCATTGATGAGGCGGTGGTGATGGATGCGGATAAATATGTTGCGAGTCCTACCCATGCTGTAACCACTGAGAGCCAGCATGATGAGGCTACGTTGGTATTATCTTTACAAGATATGGCAGAGGCACAAGATACCCTCGATGATGAATGGACGCATCCTTTGGTACGCCGTCAACGTTTAACCCTTGAGCAGTCATTATTATTGGCGATTTTGCGACAGCGATTTGTTGAAGTGGAGCAACAGCAAGGCATTGGACATGAGCAGGTATTGGCGGATTTGGATGAGCTAAAAAATCAACTGTTTGTGTATTTGCCGAGTAGTGGCAGTGAAGCCAAAGATGATGAAAAAATTCAAAGTTTGCTCAAGCAATTGGCGGAACATGGGGTGGTGGGTAAGGTTGATGAACATCAAGTAGTGATACGCCCATTGATTGCTCATTTGGCAAATCCTGAAAATTTATCTCGGTTATTGCTTCAGTTGCGAGCCTTAAATGGTAAATCGGTGCTGAATGAGGGTAGTGTATGAAAAAATCCATTCAGCATGATGAGGTTAGTTATTATCTAAGCCGTATTGAGGTTTATAATTGGGGTGGTTTTGCCAATTTTCACCAAGCGGATATTCATCCGAATGGCACGGCAATTATTGGGCAAACAGGTAGTGGCAAAACCACATTAATTGACGCATTGATGACGTTGTTGACGGTGCGACCCAGTTATAATTTGGCTTCGACAGGTGGGCATGAAAGCGACCGAGATTTGATTAGCTATATTCGAGGCGTGTCGGGGGCAGGGGAAAATAGCGAGGATATTTCTCGTGCTGGAAAGACTCGCACTGCTATTACTGCCTATTTTACGCCAATTGATAATAAACAAAATTTTAAAGAAAACCTGTCGCAGATTGAGCAAGAAACCATCAGCCACCAACAAGGGCTATTGCATGATGATTTATTTGCCGAGCCAAGCATTACCCAAGCCAATGCTTTGATCAGTCAAAATAGCCTAAGTAATTCAATCACACAATTACCTGTGGTGGCATTGGGGGTGATTTTTTGGATTGATAGCACCAGTAATAGCCCCAAAGACCGTAATGATGTTTGGTTGTTTTCTCAAGATAATAGTACGTTAAAAGATTGGTTGCATGAGTTTGACCAAGGGCAAAAAAAGGGCTTAAAGCATTGGGCAAAAAACCGAGAAAAATTGTCAATTTTTGATAGTAAAAGCAGTTATTTGGCAAAAGCTCAACAATTTTTTGAGGTAGGAGATAATGCGTTTAAATTGCTCAATCGTACGGTCGGTTTAAAACAACTCAATAGCATTGATGAAATTTTTCGAGAGTTGGTATTAGATGACCATAGTTTATTTGACCAAGCAGAGGCGATTGTTAAGCAGTTTGATACCTTGACCCAAATTCGCCACGACCTTGAAACTGCCAAAAAACAGCAAAAATCGCTATTACCATTGATGGGATTGCAAGCCACGTGGCAAAAGTTACACCAACAAGCGGAACAATATCAAAAAATTATCGATTATTTGCCATTTTGGTATGCGTTTTTTGCGGTGGGCTTGTGGCAACAAAAAATTGACAATCTAAAAGTGACGTATAAAAGCGTGCAGTATGATGTAAGCCAAACACAACAGCAATTTGAGCAATTGAATCAACAGTATCATGTGTTGCTTGACCGTTATAATCAAACAGGTGGGGCGAGTTTATCCTTATTACAACAACAAATTGCCAAACAAGAATTGGTGAATAATCAATTGCAAAAGCATTGGCAACACTACCTTCAATTGGTTCAAGCGTTACAATTTGAGCCTGCAACCACGCCATTACAACTGACTGAGCAACAAGCCACTGCCAAACAAAAGCAACAACAATTGGTTGTTGAGGTGGAGCAATTCGAGCAACAGCGTGATGAATTGGGGGCAGAAAAACAACGCCTATATCAAGATTGGCAAGATAAGCAACAGCAACTACGCCAAGCATTACAACAAAAATCCAATATTCCACCGAAGTTTGAGCAGTTTCGCCAAGACTTAGCGTCACATTTGCAGTGTGATAGTGAGCAATTGCCGTATCTTGCACAGCTGGTTGAGGTCAAGCCACACGAAAAGCATTGGCAAGGGGCGATTGAGCGAGCGTTGGGTAGTCATCGTTTGCGGTTACTTGTGCCAGATGAGGCGATGCCCAAAGCATTGGCGTGGGTGAATGCACGGCATAATCAGTTGCATGTGCGTTTATATCAAGCCAATCCGCAGGATGTTCAACAAAAGCCATATTTTTCCGATAGTTTTGTGCATAAACTGAATTTAAAAAATCATTCATTATCAGATGCGTTACAAGCGATTTTATCGACTTTAGACCGTCATTGTGTGGCAAACGAAACGTTACTACAAACCACATCCCATGCCATGACCGAACAGGGCTTAATGTCAAATAATAGGGGTTGGTTTGATAAACAAGACCAAAAATCATTGAATGATGATTGGTTGACAGGATTTGATAATCAAACTTTGGTAAAAAATCTCACCCAGCAACAACAGCAAGCCAAACAAGCATATGAGGCGGTCAATCAACAGTATCATCAGTTAAAACAACAACTTGATGGATTGCGACAGTCGGCTATTTTGCTCGAACGATTACAACAGATAGATTTTGACAGTATCAATCTCGCTCAAGTGCAGGCACAGCTGCAGCAGTTGCAACAAAGTTATGCCATGTTGACTGCCCCTGATAGTGAGTTGTCACAACTCAAAACCCAGTGTGATACGCTAAAAACACAGCTTGAGCAATTGCAACAACAGCTCAATAGCCAAAATGTGCAACTGCAATTGAATGAGCGACAGCAACAAGACTATCAGCATCGCCAACAACAAAGCCAACAATATTTGTCAAAATTTACAGGCAAAAACTTGAGTGAACAGCCAGTTTTTCAGCAGATTAGTGCTGAAACCTTGCCATTGACTTTGACAGATTTGGATAATATTCATTATTTGGAAAAAGAAAATCAACGCCTGTGGGGACAGCAACAAGAAGCCAATCTCAAAAAAATCAGTGAAACTGAGCGTAAAATTATCAATCAAATGAACGTGGCAAAACAAGCCGACACAGGGTCATTGACCGAGGTGGGGACGGATATGCAAGATTTGCCTGCGTACCTTGAGCGTTTGACCTTGCTCAATGAAGAGGATTTGCCCAGTCAAGAAAAACGTTTTGTGCAGTATCTGACCGATTCTTCGACCGAAAGTGTGTCACAATTATTAAGCGATATGAAAGGTCAAATTGACCAAATTAAGGAAAGAATACTGGGTTTAAATCGAGTATTGCAAGAGGTGGATTTTGACAAAGCGAAATATTTGCAGTTAAATTTACACCCTGTAAGTCATGCCAGTGTCAAGGAATTTGAGCAAGCGGATAAACGGCTTAAGAGTTTTAGCCTAGATATCAAAAATCCCAATCCAGAAGGGCATTATTCAGCATTGCGTCAGTTGATTGGCTTGTTACAAACAGCGATTGATAAGAAAAATACCTTGGCTTCTCGTGCGTTACTTGATACACGTTATCGTTTGGGTTTTTCGATTTCGGTGTTGTCACGAGTTGACCATAGTGTGCTAGAAACTCGCACAGGCTCACAGCGAGGCAGTGGCGGTGAAAAAGAGATTATTGCCAGTTATATTTTGACTGCGTCATTGAGTTATGCCCTTGACCCCAGTGGTTTTTTGACCCCGAAATTTTCGACTATTGTGTTAGATGAGGCATTTTCTAAAAGCTCACAAGCAGTGGCAGGGCGGATTGTCAAAGCGATTCATGCGTTTGGTTTACACCCTTTGTTTGTCACGCCCAATAAAGAAATGCGGTTGCTTCGAGAACATACCCAAAGTGCGGTGTTGGTACATCGTAAAGATAAAAATGCCACGCTGTCAAATTGGTCATGGGATAAAATTGAAGCGGAAGCCCAAAAACAATTGGCGACCCCAAAGCCTTAAAATACTTAAATAGCCCTATGATGAAATCCCCTACTGTCTTGAGCCAACAACTTGCCAAAGATTGGCAACAGCCCAAAAAACGTGTCGAACGCTTTTGGGCGTTGTGTGAGGGTGTACCGTTGGGGTTGTCGATTGGTTTGCCAACTGCCAGTGAGGTGCAACAGTCGATGGGGCGAGTACGTGAGCATTTGCAGGCATGGCAACAGCTAGATAACCAAGCCATTGGTACAGTGGTTTGGCAAACAAAAAAATACCAGTCATGTGCCACCGCTATTGAAGTGCCTGTGCATTGGCAGTTATACAATTTGGCTGATTGGCAACAGGCGATGGCAAGTGATGGGATAAATAGAGCTGATATTGAGGGGCAAGTTGCCACTGTTAAAGCAATTGAAGC
Organism: Moraxella sp. TY6; assembly: GCF_048551375.1. Lineage (NCBI taxonomy): Bacteria > Pseudomonadati > Pseudomonadota > Gammaproteobacteria > Moraxellales > Moraxellaceae > Moraxella > Moraxella sp. TY6. Next base: position 6,259 of record NZ_JBLYZJ010000026.1, read on the forward strand.
AACAGAGTTGGGGTATTTTATTCAGTTATGGCAACAGGCATATTTTCACCCTATCCACGGTTATTTAGGTGATCTGCAGGATGAGTTGCAGGATGAGTTACAGCGTCATCACCGTCATAAGCAAAATAATGCTCAAAACCATCACCATCTCATTCGAGAACAGTTTTCATTATTACTTAAATATAAAGATAAAGTGCTAACCTATGAGTCAACGGTGCTGATTCAGCTATTGGTGTTATCTCGGTTATTGTATCAAGATTGTGCGATGGGATTGCCATTGCGTTCGTTTAGTTTAGCCATGTTGGTGGGGGTTTTGGCAGAAGATGGTCAGCGTTTATACCAAGATTTTTTGGCAGACTTGCGTTTAGATAGCAAGTTTTTTGAGCGACATCAGTGGCTATTGAGCAGGTTATTGGATTTGCGGTTTGATGGGCAAGCGACCGCATTGGGATTAGCCACATTTTTGGGGTCGGAAAATTATACAGGGGGCTGGCTTCGTTTATATGATGGCTCAACGCAATGGTTGCCTTTTGCTCATGTGCGTATTCGAGCGATGGATTTGCAAGCCAGTGACATTCCATTTGACAAAATTTTAATCATTGAAAATGAGCAATGTCTGGATTTGTTGCCCCCTTTGTCGGATGTATTGGTGATTTTAGGGGCAGGGCTGAATTTAGTATGGCTTCAATCGCAAGGCTGGCAAGATAAACACGTGTTTTATTGGGGTGATATCGACACTTGGGGGATGGCGATGTTGGCGACCGCCCAACGCTACCAGCCTCATGTACAGGCGATATTGATGGATGAAGCCACACTGCACGCCCATCATGCGTCACAAGTGGTCGAACCTGTGGCATATTCGATAGCAGATAATGCCCCATTAGCAGGGCTAACCGCACCTCAGCAAGTGTTGTTTGATTATCTCAAAGCCCATGCTATACGACTGGAGCAAGAATATATTGAAAAATCTTGGTTAAATAATGCCTTAGCAGTATATGGTTTATTCAAATACTAAATAGTGTTATGGGTTGTTTTTGGTTAAAATAGCATTTTTGAGTATCATCGCATTAAGTGAGAATTTATATGAATATTACCGTTATTAATCACCCGCTTGTTAAACATAAACTTTCTTTGATGCGAGAAGCCGACTGTAGCACTTATAAATTTCGCACATTGACCAAAGAATTGGCAAGGCTCATGGCATATGAAGCCAGCCGAGATTTTTCGACCGAAACCTTTAACATGATGGGATGGGAAGGGCATGAAATTGAAGGCATTCAAGTCAAAGGTAAAACCGTGACAGTTGTGCCAATTTTGCGTGCTGGCTTAGGCATGTTGGATGGGGTACTGGATTTAATCCCAACTGCGAAGATTTCGGTGGTGGGGTTACAGCGTGATGAGGCAACGCTAGAGCCAGTGCCGTTTTTTGAGAAGTTTGTGGCAGATATTGACAAACGCCCTGCGTTGATTCTTGACCCCATGTTAGCAACAGGTGGTAGTATGGTTGCAACCATTGATATGCTCAAAAAACATGGCTGTCAAAATATTAAAGCCTTGGTGCTAGTGGCAGCCCCAGAAGGTGTTAAGGTTGTCAATGAAGCCCACCCAGATGTGACGATTTTTACAGCAGCCTTAGATAGCCATCTAAATGAGCATGGTTATATCATTCCCGGCTTAGGCGATGCAGGGGATAAGATCTTTGGGACAAAGCAAAGCTAAAGCGATAGTCATTAATATTTAAAATAGTACATTTAAATTCCGTGGGTTACGCCAAACAGATGGCTAACCCACGCTATGATTTGTCCTATTTTGAAAGCGTTTCACGATACTTGGTGGTTTGGAAAGAAGTCCTAAGTTATTTTTCCAATTGACTGACATCACGCACTGCACCTGTGTCGGCACTGGTGGTCATACTGGCATACGCACGCAACGCTTGCGATACATAGCGTTCACGATTGACAGGTTTCCATGCTTGTTTGCCACGAGCGGTCATTTCAGTACTGCGTTTGGCAAGTTCGTCATCACTTACCGCCAAATGAATCGAACGATTTGGAATGTCAATTTCAATGCAATCGCCTTCTTGCACCAAGCCAATCGTCCCACCTTCGGCGGCTTCTGGTGACACATGACCAATCGACAAGCCAGACGTACCGCCACTAAATCGCCCATCAGTCAATAAAGCACAGGCTTTACCCAATCCTTTTGACTTCAAATAACTGGTAGGATACAGCATTTCTTGCATTCCCGGCCCGCCTTTTGGGCCTTCATAGCGAATCACCACGATATCCCCTGCAACAATGCTATCTGCTAAAATTGCTTCCACGGCATCATCTTGGCTTTCAAAGACCCTTGCACGCCCTGTAAATTTCAAAATACTGTCATCAACGCCTGCGGTTTTGACGACACAGCCACGTTCGGCAATATTGCCAAATAACACTGCCAAGCCACCGTCTTGTGAGTAGGCAAATTCTTTTGAGCGGATACAGCCACTTTCACGGTTGGTGTCAAGGTTTGACCATGATTGGTTTTGGCTAAAAGCTTCGGTAGTACGCACACCAGCAGGGGCGGCAATATAGCGGTCACGAGCGTCACAGTCAGGGTTGTTAAGATTGGCAGGATTCATAATGTCCCAATGGCGGATTGCCTCGCCAATTGTGGCACTATGTATGGTCGGTACATCGGTATGAATCAGCCCTGCACGGTCAAGTTCTGCCAAAATCGCCATTACACCGCCTGCACGATGTACGTCTTCCATGTGGTATTTTTGGGTGGCAGGGGCGACCTTGGCAAGGCAAGGCACTTTTCGGCTAAGGCGGTCGATATCTGCCATTTTAAAGTCCACGCCTGCTTCACTGGCGGCAGCGAGTAAATGTAAAATGGTATTGGTCGAACCACCCATCGCAATATCTAGGCTCATGGCGTTTTCAAAGGTGGCTTTGGTGGCAATCGAACGTGGTAAAACGCTGGTATCGTCTTGTTCGTAGTAACGTTTGGCAAGTTCAACAATGCGTCTGCCTGCTTCTAAAAATAATTCTTTGCGTTTGGCATGGGTAGCCAATAACGAACCGTTACCTGCCAATGATAGACCCAAAGCCTCAGTCAAGCAGTTCATCGAATTGGCGGTAAACATCCCAGAGCATGAACCACAAGTCGGACAAGCCGAGCGTTCGGTAATGGCAACAGCTTCATCACTGATTAAATCGTCTGCGGCATCAATCATGGCATCAACCAAATCGAGTTTACGCACTTTTTCGCCTTGCTCATTGGTCACGGTTTCGTGTTTGGTATGTCCATCGCCCAGCGTGGTCGCCAAGACTTTGCCTGCTTCCATTGGGCCACCTGATACAAAGATGGTGGGAATGTTTAGACGCATGGCCGCCATTAGCATACCAGGGGTGATTTTATCGCAATTTGAGATACATACCAACGCATCGGCACAGTGGGCATTGACCATATATTCAACGCTATCGGCAATCAAATCACGGCTTGGCAAGCTGTACAACATACCGCCATGCCCCATCGCAATGCCATCATCGACTGCAATGGTATTAAATTCTTTTGCCACACCGCCTGCTTTTTCGATTTCACGAGCCACGAGTTGTCCCAAATCCTTCAGATGCACATGCCCTGGTACGAACTGGGTAAACGAGTTGGCAATGGCGATGATGGGTTTGTCAAAATCGCTGTCGGTCATACCAGTGGCACGCCATAAGGCTCTCGCCCCTGCCATATTACGTCCTGCGGTCGAAGTTTTTGAGCGGTACTGTGGCATAATCATTTCCTTAAATTTCACAAAGTCTACCGTTAAGTGTACTATATTATGGCTAATGACAGCTAGTCATAGCGTATGCCAGTTGGTTATGATTTAATAAAAAAATTGGCATACTTATTTTTATGAGGAGAATCCTTTGACCCTTAACGCATTGTCTTTATCGGATGTGGTGTTACAAAGTTTGGTATTTTTAGCCAAAGAACAAGCCGAAACCCAGTCATTAGTTGGTATGGTGATTGGTGAGCCACCGCTGTTATCAGCCACGCCAGTGACCACATTGAGCGACATTGCCAATGTTGAATGGCAACGAGTTAGCACCACCGATTTTATTGAGCTAAATTTTAGTCAACGTTTTGAACTGGCTGTGTTGATTTTGACAGGTGATTGTCAAATTGATACACAAAATATTCAACGTTGTCGAGATTTATTTGCTAAGTATTGTTTGGTTTTACAGCCAGTCCCTATAGACTCGTCCACTAATCAACCTTTGGATATGTTTAGCTTTGGTTTTAGTCGTTTCCATGAGCAAGTAATACCATTATTGGATAATAATTATCATATCTGGCAGTTTAATTTATTTGATTATAAACATTTGCCTGATTGGTTTAACAGTAAGTTTTGGGCAAATCCAGAAAATTGGAATAAATTTCGTTGGTAAATAGTCAATAGCGGACTTTTTAACGGTAAATTGCTACCATTTATAAAATTTTACCAAAAACTGCTGAAAAAATTACAGTAACACTGTTTACAAAAACTGATAAATTGCTTTAGTCTATGGTAAAATAATTAGATGAGATTTATCATCACATTATCGTCTATAATTACATCGTTATCTTGAGGAATGAAACATGAAATCAACCACCATGAAAATCTTTGCCATGACTTGCTTAGGTGCAACTATTGCGATGACAGGTTGTGCCACCAAACATAGAAAGACCTCTGAAGTGGTCGTTTCGCCAATGGGTGTAAATGGTGGTGGAGCAGGCTATTACAATGGTGGTGCTTTGGTCAACAACAGTGCCGATGTGGTAGCAATGGCAGGTCAAAAAGCCAATGCCGTGTATTTTGGCTTTGATAGCAGTGAAATTGACAGCCAAGGTCAAGCGGTACTCAACCAACACGCTTCACTACTAAAAGCCAAACCAGATGCCCGTGTACAAATTTCAGGTCACACCGATGAGCGTGGTAGCCGTGAATATAATATGGCATTGGGTGAACGCCGTGCCAAATCAGCCCAAGCTTACCTTGGTTCACAAGGTATTGACGCATCACGTACCGAAGCGGTGAGCTATGGTGAAGACCAACCAGCCGCTGCAGGACATGATGAATCATCATGGGCATTAAACCGCCGTGCGGAATTGAATTACTAATTGTTTGGTTAATATTATTGGGTTCAATTTAGGATAAGATGGTTTGTTGTTGGGCGTATGCAATACGCCCCTACGATTTTTCTATTTTAGGATTTACGCATTTAATCAAATCGTAGGTTGGGTAGAGCTTGCGATACCCAACAATTTGAATGGTTTATGTTGGGTGTCATTCTTCCACCCAAC
>NZ_JBLYZJ010000027.1:0-8093 GCF_048551375.1 Moraxella sp. TY6
TTCTGTCCGTCTTGATACATGAAACAATCTTTGCTAACTACTCCGCTTTTTCCCTTTTTCTCATAATTGTGTTTTACCCCTGTCCGATTATCTACTAAAGACACACCTGCCCTATACGCACTGGCGGCAACTGACGAACGCCCTTCACTGCGTTTTATCGGTTTAGTCTCAAGATAGAAAATTGCCATTGTAATTTTTTCCTAGTTTCGGTTTTAGTTTTTGGGTATTTGGTCTTTTAGGTCGCCCCGCTTTTTGAGTAATAAAAATAGGGGCGGGGGTCGTAGGGGTATCCCCTGCCGAAATTGAGTTATAAAAATCTGTAGCGATAGCGGAATGGTTTTTGTAACTCGTAATTTCGCCCTTCGGGGAAAACGCCCCATCGCTTTATTATGCAGTATGCGTATTGGCTTGACAATATGCGATACGAAATAATAACAGATGGGGGCGTTTTCTTGCTTTTGCTTAGTGACTGGTGGTGATATGATAAGGCTTTTATTAGCTATAGGTGATTTAAAAATGGATAACCAACAACAACCACAGCCACAACAAAATGCACCAATTGAAACCGCAGATACTGGCGATAGTTTAATAGTTACGCCACAGTCTCAAACGGTTGCTAAAAAGCAAGCTGAAATAGCACGGCTTAAACAATTAGAGAATAAAGCCCAAACTGCTATTAAGGTTGTAATTGGTGGGGCGGTCTTGTCTTATGCTAGTAAAAATTCAAACTTTGCTAGAACGCTTGTGGAAATTTTAGATAAAACCGTTACTCGTGATAATGACCTTAAACGCATAAACGCCACCCTTGATAACTTGAGAAAGAAAGCAGGGCTACCACTAAAGCAAGCACAGACAATGCAAAACATCGCCCAATCACAACCCATGCAACAAAATTAAGCAATCGGTAAGTCTGCTTGCTTCTTAGTGCGTGTTTTTTTGGTTAGTTCGTCTTTGTTGTTTTCGATAACACGCTTTAGTTCTCTATTCTCTGTCTCTAGGCTTGCTAACTTCTCGGTTAGCAATTCTACCTTACCTGCTTGTTTGTAGAGTTCAACCAGTTGGGCGTTTAATTCGTCCTTTTCCCTGCTTGCCTTTTTCTCGATGAATGATAATTCATTCTCAAGTTCACTTATCCGCTCGTCCTTAGCTTTTGATTGATTGTTAGCATTAACAAGGTCGCTTTGGATAACGTCAAGCTGTGCCGACAGGTCATCATTCGATGTCTGTAGCTGATTAATGATTTGTGTAAGTTCACTATTTAACTCGCCAAGGCGATTAGCAAGTAGGTCGTTAAACGTATTGGTAAGTTTTGATAGTTCGCTGTCTTTCAAAACGATACGGCTTTTAAACGCTTGTTGCTGGCGTTCTGACATGATTTCGCTACGGTATTTTTGAACGGTGGCATTGCTACCGCCGACAATCGCTAGAATGTTGGCATTGGTGGGGTTGTCGCCCCTGCTTTCGATTTGCTCAATAGCGGTTAATACGTCATTTTTGGTAACTGCCATTAGAGATACTCCATTAGTGTACGATACTGTACCGTATTATAATACGGTACAGTATCGTACACAATAGAAAATATTGTCCTAAATGGGGTCAGCACAGAATTGTCAAATACCGTCTAGAAGTACATGGCTATAATTGCTGAAGTGTCCTAATAACCTTGCAATCAGTGACAGTACCTTGACTTGAACAATCTATCGATTCTAAAAACGATTTAATTTGGGTTAATTCGCCCATTTTTTTCTCAATCTGCTTAAGATGGTCTTTTACCAATATATCTGCCATCTCACAATTATTCGTTGGATTTTGCTTTAATTCCCTTAACTGTTTAATTTCATCGATACTAAAACCGATTGAACGACAGGTGCGAATAAAATTTAACTCATCTACTGTCGTTGGCGTGAAATAACGATAGCCATTTTCGCCTCGACTTGCCTTTTCAATTAGCCTTATCTTTTCATAATACCGAATTGTCTCAAGATTGATGTGTGACAATTGACTTAGCTGACTAATCGTATAATGCTTCATACCCTACTCAATGAATGATACCTTAAAAATATGCCTTGACCCTGTAGTAACTACAGGGTTTATAGTATAGCCCATCTTAGCTAAATTAAATACCGAAGGTGGAAACTATGGCTAAAAATTGTGGTTGTCATTCTGATGATTCAGTACCTAGCGTATTATCACAAAATACTTGCGATAGTGACGAAACGACTAACGAGTTACTTGAAGAAGAAAAAAGTACGCTACAGACATTCTTGCCGATGCTTATTTCTTTGATATTGTTAATTCTTGGTCTGTGCTTAGATTATTGGCTTAAACCCGCTTGGTTTCATGATTGGATAAGATTTGTCTTATATGGGTTAGCTTATTTACCTGTTGGCATACCTGTCATTAAAGAAGCGATTGAAGGGATAACGTCAGGCGATTGGTTTTCAGAATTTTTTTTAATGGCGATTGCGACTATCGGGGCATTTGCGATTGGTGAATATCCCGAAGGGGTGGCTGTTATGCTGTTTTATAGCATTGGGGAAATTTTTCAATCAATGGCGGTACAGCGTGCCAAAGGTAATATTAAAGCCTTGCTAGACCAACGTCCCGATGAAGTAACTGTCATAGACCATCACCAACCGACTACCGTCAAAGCTGTGAATGTGGGTGTGGGTCAAATTGTTCAGCTAAAAGCAGGGGAAAAGTTGGCACTAGATGGGATATTGCTATCGGACAATGGCTCATTTAACACATCGGCTTTGACAGGGGAAAGTAAACCCGCTACCAAACATCAAGGTGATGTGGTGTTGGCAGGGATGATTAATTTACAAACTGTCGTGCAAATCAAGACAACAGCGGCTTATCAAGATTCTAAACTCTCTAAAATTCTTGCTCTTGTCCAAGATGCCACCCGACAAAAAGCCCCAACTGAGCTGTTTATCAGTAAGTTTGCTAAGATTTATACGCCAATCGTGGTTGCGTTGGCAATCGCTATCACGCTTTTGCCTTACTTCTTTGTGCCTAATTATGTATTTAGCATTTGGCTATATCGGGCATTGGTATTTTTAGTCATTTCATGCCCATGTGCGTTGGTGATTTCGATTCCGCTTGGCTACTTTGGCGGTATTGGGGCAGGTAGTCGCAATGGGATATTATTCAAAGGCAGTAATTTTTTAGACACTTTAGCAAGCATTGACAATGTGGTGATGGATAAAACAGGGACAATGACAGAAGGGGTATTCAAGGTTCAAGAAATAACCATTGAACCTGCCTTTGACCCGCATCTTATCTTGACCTATCTCAATGCCATCGAAAGTAAGTCCACTCACCCCATCGCTACGGCAGTACATGAGTATGTTGGTCAAGTTGATAACACCGTTACCCTAACGAATGTAAAAGAGATTGCAGGACATGGCTTAACCGCTGATATTGAAGGGCAATCGTTTTTGGCAGGTAATGTAAAGCTGTTGGATAAATTTGGTATTTCATACCCCAATGCAGTCATGCAAAGTATTGATACGGTTATTCTCATGGCATATGGGGGTCAATATGCGGGGTTTGTGACCATTGCTGACCAAATCAAGGCGGATGCTTTTTCCACCATTGACACATTAAAACAGCTTGGCGTAACAACTACAATGTTAAGTGGTGATAAAACTGCTGTTGTGAAGTCAGTTGCCGATACTCTACACATCGAGCGATATTTTGGTGATTTATTACCTGAAGACAAAGTAGCCCATCTAAAAGCTATCAAAAAACTGCCGTCTAATAAAACCCACAAAACTCAAACTGTGGCATTTGTGGGGGATGGGGTCAATGATGCCCCTGTGATTGCCTTGAGTGATGTCGGTATTGCGATGGGTGGTTTAGGTAGTGATGCCACGATTGAAACTGCGGATGTGGTCATTCAAGATGATAAACCGTCCAAAATTCCAATGGCAATCAATATTGGTAAACAAACCCGCAAAATCGTTTGGCAGAATATTACCTTGGCATTTGTGGTCAAAGCCATTGTTTTGCTATTAGGTGCAGGGGGCATTGCCACTATGTGGGAAGCTGTTTTTGCAGATGTGGGGGTGGCTTTATTAGCGATTATCAATGCGATGCGGATTCAATACATGAATTTTGTAAATATACGCTAATGCTCAATGGCATCAAGAAAAATCGAACCATTTGGTTATGCTATGGTTTAACTAAGGTCAGCACAGAATTTCAACTATACTATAGTGATAACTCAAAATAGCCTAAGCAGCCAAAGCACCCCCTTCGGGGCTATTAACTGATTGGACGGCACTTTCCCTTTTTTTAGTCAGCGTTTTTTGCTGAAAATACCCCAGTTTCTCAATGTTTTTGGGCTTACACCTAGGGTATCTGCGATTACTTTGTTTTTAAGCCCTTGGGCGTGCATTGCTTGTGCTTGCTCTCTTTTAGGCTCATAACTGTCTGACCGTGCTTGACCGCCTTTGCTGTTCGCTCCAAGGGCATTAGCTACTTTAGCCCCTTTTTTACCTTGTTCGCTCTGAAATGCTAAAAAACGTTCACTATATTTACCATTTAATCTAGTTTTACAGTATTTCGTGATACTGCGTGCGATTGTGCATAGCTCGTTATATGGCAACGGCTCGCTAAAACGCTTGTTATATTCTTCGCATTTTTCAAGTATGAGATTAAATAAACTATCCCAATCCATCGATGAGTAGGGATATGCTTGATGCCTTACGTTCTCAAAGATTTCATGGTTACGCCCCTCATACATTACATCATCATTCGCTTGTTTTAATTCGCTTGCTTTAGTTTGGCGTTTAAACAACTCGGCTCTATATTCCCATAGGTCGCATTTGTCTATGAGCTGTGCAAGGGTGTAAGGCTCTGCACCGCCTACATAGACATTGTGTGATTTGTGCAGGGGGTTTTTCATTCTCGCTTGGTTAAACGATGTATCTGCTTGCAATAATTCACTCATTGCACCGTGTACCAGTTTGAATTTTTCGATAATGCCTATGTTTGAGTTTGAATAGACAGTAAAGGGAATTTTCAAAAAATAGACGTATTGACAGCTATTTTTGACAGGATTTGCAATGATGATATGCGGTGGCAATAGTCCACAATCTCGCCATGCTTGAAACGCCCATCGCCCTGCGATTTCGTCAATGTCAAAGACAAGGGCAAAATGTTTGTTGTGAAAAGGGTGAACGTGTGAATAGCAGTTAGCATAGTGTTTGGGGCGTATCAGCGTTTGACCGTCTTTGCATTCTGCAAAGTAGGGTTTGTCGGGTAATTCATCATAGAAACGCTGTAAATGCTCATATTCTTGCCATCGTGATGTGTCAGCTAGCACAAAATCATAGGCATTCTGTGGCTTTCTGAATTTGGGTGCTTTGGTGCGGTCTGTTTTGTATGCTATGCCGTCATAAATGGTTACTCCGTGTTGTTCAAGTATTCGTTTTGGTATGTCTATGCCCTTTGCCAACAACCGCATGATATGGCGTTGCCAATAGTCCTGTGGTATCCATCCGAACGCTATACACTTGTTAATGGCATCTGTATAAAGATAGTTTGGGCTGTTTTTTGAGACAAAACGATAGTAGTTGGCAATGATTTTTTGCCATCGTTGATGGTTTTTCTCATCGAGAAGATGAATATTATTATGAATAAAACGGCTATCAATCCGTTTTATGGGGGGTGGGGTATAAGTTCTCTTATTGCTTTTTTGTAAAAGTTTCATTGGTTAGCCTTGCACAACGCAAGGCAAAACCCTAAAATATATAGAGTAATACCCTGTGAAGTGTCTAAAAACTGTTCTGCGACGAACATTAAAGTTATTTCACAGTCGAGCCCTCAAAGTGTCTAGCTTTGGGGGCTTAACCTTTTGAGAGACGTTTTTTTTGCCGTTGGCAAAATTTCGTCTCACGTGGCTTTTATAATATGTCGATTTTTTGGCTTGTAAATAATAATTGTGTTAATGTGTAGTATGTTTTTTGCAATTTGTTACTTATTATCTTATTGTGTTTTTTTAATACCAATACTTTCTTGGGTTCTAATTTTAAACTACTGTTTCATACAATAATTCTGATTATTGATATCTCGACACTTATTCCTATCAACACGCAAATATAAATTACCATCTTCCCATGCTGAGAAATTAGTTCTCAAGGCTTGGTTCATGTAGTTAAGCTGTTGCTGTTGCTGTGTAATTCGATAATCTTGGTTTTGGATAGTTTGGTTACGCTCTCTAATTTCGCTCTGTAGCGGTGTATTCACACGATAAGTCACAACCCCTATAATCGTAAGAGCAATCGTATAGAACACGCACCACCCAAACGCCATGAGCCATTTAGGGCGACTTGCTACTTGTTCCCTGTACTCGTCCAACTCTGCAATCGCTTGCCCTGCACCATGTTGAATATTGGCATTGAGCTGTTTAACATTCCTTACGCCCTGCTCTAACTCATTCCTAATAGCAACCAAAAAATTATTAATATCATTATTGGCTTTGTCTAGCCCTTTCCCTACGCCCTGCTGAACGGCTAACTGCACACGCTCGGCAAGCTGTTTTTCTAGCAAGTCGGTTTCATCTGCTTTGAGTTTAGCTATCAAATCTGCAAAACTATTGATGTTTCGAGTAGCGATATTATTAGCCTGTAGCAAGGCTTGGGCGTTTCGCTCGATACTGGCGTTTTGACTAGCCACATATTGAGAAACGCCCTGCTTTAACTCACTAGCCACCAATTCATTAACCGCCTGTTTGGTGGTCTCGCTAACAATCCCCTGCAAATCAATATCAGCCAGTTTATCAAGGGCATTATCTAGCTTGTCATTGCGTGCCTGTTCGCCCTGCTCTAACTTATCGGCTAGGCTAATTAAACGCTCTAATACAGCGTTTGTCCTTTCCTGCTGTTCTTTTGCCTGTTTGATGAGTGCAAATAGCATTTCTTCCTGTTCGCTTGGCTCATCGTCATCAGGCTCATAATAATCATCGTTATAATCGGTCATGGACTAAACCCCCTGCTATTTCTGTTTTCGTATTCTTGTTGCTCTCTAGCAATTTCGGCTAACCGTGCTTGCTCTGCCTGCCGTTGTTGTTCTAATCGTGCTTGTTTGGCTAACTCGGCTTGGCGTTGTTGTTCTAATCTCTCTAACCGTTCACGCTCGGCTTTCTCGGCTAATCGTTGTTCATGCTGTTGCATTCTCTGCTCAAATTTAGATAAAGCCTGTTCGCCCCTTTGGTCTATCTGCCGTTCTTTTTCCTGCTTTTGTTCCCACCGTGCCATTCTTTCTTCAAGGGATAATTTGGGCTTGGTAGGTTTACCAATACTCGGCTTGGGTAGTTGCCCCTGCGGTTGTGGTGGCGTTGGTGAAGTCTGCAAACGGCTTTCAACAATGATTTCTTGCTCAAGGTCGTAAATTGTTTTCTCGATATATTCTTCCATCGTGCCTTGCCAATTTTCACGATTGGCTTTTTCAACAAGGCGGTTATAGTCGCCCTTTCTTGTGGCTATGCCGTTGCGTTCGTTCTCGCTTGCCCTTGCCCCCAATTTAACAGTAGGCAATTTATGAACGCCCTGCTCTCGATAACTGCGACAATCTATCCTTTCTTCAATTCCTGCCATCGCTAAATGATGGTTGGTAATAACTTCCCATTCTTTACGCAAACTCTTAATTTGGTCTTGGGTTAATGGCAAGCCCTGCTTTTTGAGTTCCTTGTTTTCTTTCTCAAGGATAGTTTTATCACCCAAAACAATTTGCCCATTTTCAAATTTGGCGTTTCGAGTAGTAATTAAAATATGGGCGTGATGGTTTCGGTTATCGCCTTTCTTGTCGGGTAAATGTATCGCCCAATCAATCGCCACCTTATAACGTTTGGCGATGGTTTCGCTAAATTCTCTAACGATGGTTTCCCGCTGTTTGGGGTTAAGTTCAAAAGGCAAATTGGCGATAAAGTCACGCCCTGTTCTGCCGTCTTTACGTTTTTCGGATTGTTCGGCTGTGTTCCATAATTCGCCCCTATCAAGTTGAATTTTCTGTCCGTCTTGATACATGAAACAATCTTTGCTAACTACTCCGCTTTTTCCCTTTTTCTCATAATTGTGTTTTAC
>NZ_JBLYZJ010000028.1:0-5419 GCF_048551375.1 Moraxella sp. TY6
AAATTAAATAACAACAAACACAAGAACAACTTGTGTGGATTTTCACTTTAATGCGATAAATTAAGGCTTAATTAATTTAGTATTGAAGTTTAAATACTCGTAAGTTTATTTGAGCAAAGAACAGTAAATAAATTAATTGAGCCAAGCAAATTAATTATTGCTTTAACTGCGTAAGCGGATAAAGCAATAATAAAAAAGATTAAACTGAAGAGTTTGATCATGGCTCAGATTGAACGCTGGCGGCAGGCTTAACACATGCAAGTCGAACGATGATTACCAGCTTGCTGGTATGATTAGTGGCGAACGGGTGAGTAACATTTAGGAATCTACCTAGTAGAGGGGGATAGCTCGGGGAAACTCGAATTAATACCGCATACGTCCTACGGGAGAAAGGGGGCTTTTAGCTCTTGCTATTAGATGAGCCTAAATCAGATTAGCTAGATGGTGAGGTAAAGGCTCACCATGGCGACGATCTGTAACTGGTCTTAGAGGATGATCAGTCACACCGGAACTGAGACACGGTCCGGACTCCTACGGGAGGCAGCAGTGGGGAATATTGGACAATGGGCGAAAGCCTGATCCAGCCATGCCGCGTGTGTGAAGAAGGCCTTTTGGTTGTAAAGCACTTTAAGTGGGGAGGAGAGGCTGATGGTTAATACCCATCAGATTAGACGTTACCCACAGAATAAGCACCGGCTAACTCTGTGCCAGCAGCCGCGGTAATACAGAGGGTGCGAGCGTTAATCGGAATTACTGGGCGTAAAGCGAGTGTAGGTGGCTTAATAAGTCACATGTGAAATCCCTGGGCTCAACCTAGGAACTGCATGTGATACTGTTAAGCTAGAGTAGGTGAGAGGAAAGTAGAATTCCAGGTGTAGCGGTGAAATGCGTAGAGATCTGGAGGAATACCGATGGCGAAGGCAGCTTTCTGGCATCATACTGACACTGAGACTCGAAAGCGTGGGTAGCAAACAGGATTAGATACCCTGGTAGTCCACGCCGTAAACGATGTCTACTAGCCGTTGGGTCTCTTGAAGACTTAGTGGCGCAGTTAACGCGATAAGTAGACCGCCTGGGGAGTACGGCCGCAAGGTTAAAACTCAAATGAATTGACGGGGGCCCGCACAAGCGGTGGAGCATGTGGTTTAATTCGATGCAACGCGAAGAACCTTACCTGGTCTTGACATAGTGAGAATCTTGCAGAGATGCGAGAGTGCCTTCGGGAATTCACATACAGGTGCTGCATGGCTGTCGTCAGCTCGTGTCGTGAGATGTTGGGTTAAGTCCCGCAACGAGCGCAACCCTTTTCCTTACTTGCCAGCGGGTTATGCCGGGAACTTTAAGGATACTGCCAGTGACAAACTGGAGGAAGGCGGGGACGACGTCAAGTCATCATGGCCCTTACGACCAGGGCTACACACGTGCTACAATGGTAGGTACAGAGGGTTGCTACACAGCGATGTGATGCTAATCTCAAAAAGCCTATCGTAGTCCGGATTGGAGTCTGCAACTCGACTCCATGAAGTCGGAATCGCTAGTAATCGCGGATCAGAAAGCCGCGGTGAATACGTTCCCGGGCCTTGTACACACCGCCCGTCACACCATGGGAGTCTATTGCACCAGAAGTAGTTAGCCTAACGTAAGAGGGCGATTACCACGGTGTGGTCGATGACTGGGGTGAAGTCGTAACAAGGTAGCCGTAGGGGAACCTGCGGCTGGATCACCTCCTTAAAACAAGTATTGAAGTGAGAATTCACAGCAAGTTGTTCTTGTGTCGTAAGCTAGCGGGTCTATAGCTCAGTTGGTTAGAGCACTGCCTTGATAAGGCAGGGGTCATAAGTTCAAGTCTTATTAGACCCACCATTATGGGGCCATAGCTCAGTTGGTAGAGCGCCTGCCTTGCACGCAGGAGGTCAGGAGTTCGACTCTCCTTGGCTCCACCACTAATAGCTTGCAATAAAACAGACAAAGTGATTTGGTAATGATATAGATTGCTTCAATCTGTTTTATACAGAAAAGACATTACAACCTGACGAAGGTGTAATCATTAAATAACAACGAAAAGAAATGAGTCTGGGTTAATTATCACGTTCCAACAAGATAATTAACCTTGGTAATCAGCCACTAACCCAAATTAGTGGAATAACTGATTACCTAAAGTAAAGAGAACTGAATCAAGCGTAAACATAGGTGAAAAATCGTTACCATTACCTATATAACACGAATGGGAAACCATTTAGGGTTGTATAGTCAAGTAATGAAGTGCACATGGTGGATGCCTTGGCAGTCAGAGGCGATGAAAGACGTGACAGCCTGCGAAAAGCGTCGGGGAGGCGGCAATATCCTGTGATCCGGCGATATCTGAATGGGGAAACCCAGCTAGCATAAGCTAGCTATCCTAATTTATTAGGAGGCAAACCGGGAGAAGTGAAACATCTCAGTACCCCGAGGAAAAGACATCAAATGAGATTCCCCTAGTAGCGGCGAGCGAACGGGGAGGAGCCGACAGACTTTAATGTAGAGGAATGACCTGGAAAGGTCAATCGTAGAGGGTGATAATCCCGTACTCGAAACATTTTAGAATGCATATTAAGTAGGGCGGGACACGAGAAATCCTGTTTGAAGATGGGGGGACCATCCTCCAAGGCTAAATACTCCTGACTGACCGATAGTGAACCAGTACCGTGAGGGAAAGGCGAAAAGAACCCCTGTGAGGGGAGTGAAATAGAACCTGAAACCGTGTGCATACAAGCAGTCGGAGCGGACTTGTTCCGTGACGGCGTACCTTTTGTATAATGGGTCAGCGACTTATATTCTGTAGCAAGGTTAACCGAATAGGGGAGCCGTAGGGAAACCGAGTCTTAATAGGGCGTCTAGTTGCAGGGTATAGACCCGAAACCGAGTGATCTATCCATGAGCAGGTTGAAAGTGACGTAACAGTTACCGGAGGACCGAACCCACTGTCGTTGAAAAGCCAGGGGATGACTTGTGGATAGGGGTGAAAGGCTAATCAAACTCGGTGATAGCTGGTTCTCCCCGAAAGCTATTTAGGTAGCGCCTCGGACGAATACCATTGGGGGTAGAGCACTGTTTCGGCTAGGGGGTCATCTCGACTTACCAAACCGATGCAAACTCCGAATACCAATGAGTACTATCCGGGAGACAGACAGCGGGTGCTAACGTCCGTTGTCAAGAGGGAAACAACCCAGACCGCCAGCTAAGGCCCCAAATTCCTGATTAAGTGGGAAACGATGTGGGAAGGCACAGACAGCTAGGAGGTTGGCTTAGAAGCAGCCACCCTTTAAAGAAAGCGTAATAGCTCACTAGTCGAGTCGGCCTGCGCGGAAGATGTAACGGGGCTCAAATCAGGAGCCGAAGCTGCGGATTTAATTGTTTCAATTAAGTGGTAGGGGAGCATTGTGTAAGCCTGTGAAGGTGTGTTGTAAAGCATGCTGGAGGTATCACAAGAGCGAATGCTGACGTGAGTAACGACAATGCGAGTGAAAAGCTCGCACGCCGGAAGACCAAGGGTTCCAGTCCAACGTTAATCGGGGCTGGGTGAGTCGACCCCTAAGGCGAGGCCGAAAGGCGTAGTCGATGGGAAATTGGTTAATATTCCAATACTTGTTTATGATGCGATGGAGGGACGGAGAAGGTTATGTCAGCCTGGCGTTGGTTGTCCAGGTGGAAGGATGTAGTTAGACTGAGTAGGCAAATCCGCTCGGTTATTAATGAGATCTGATAGCAAGCTGTACTTGTACAGCGAAGTGGCAAATACCATGCTTCCAGGAAAAGCTTCTAAGCACCAGTCATAAACAAATCGTACCCTAAACCGACACAGGTGGTCAGGTAGAGAATACCAAGGCGCTTGAGAGAACTCTGCTGAAGGAACTAGGCAAAATGGTACCGTAACTTCGGGAGAAGGTACGCTGCCGATGGTGATAGAACACGCTTCTTGAGCTGTTGGCAGTCGCAGATACCAGGCCGCTGCAACTGTTTATTAAAAACACAGCACTCTGCAAACACGAAAGTGGACGTATAGGGTGTGATGCCTGCCCGGTGCTGGAAGGTTAATTGATGGGGTTAGCGTAAGCGAAGCTCTTGATCGAAGCCCCAGTAAACGGCGGCCGTAACTATAACGGTCCTAAGGTAGCGAAATTCCTTGTCGGGTAAGTTCCGACCTGCACGAATGGCATAATGATGGCGGCGCTGTCTCCAGCAGAGACTCAGTGAAATCGAAATCGCAGTGAAGATGCTGTGTACCCGCGGCTAGACGGAAAGACCCCGTGAACCTTTACTACAGCTTTACATTGAACTTTGACCTTACTTGTGTAGGATAGGTGGGAGGCTTTGAAGTAGGCACGCCAGTGTCTATGGAGCCAACCTTGAAATACCACCCTGGTAATGTTGGGGTTCTAACTTAGTTATAACAATATCAAGGACAATGTATGGTGGGTAGTTTGACTGGGGCGGTCTCCTCCTAAAGAGTAACGGAGGAGTACGAAGGTGCGCTCAGAACGGTCGGAAATCGTTCGAAGAGTATAAAGGCAAAAGCGCGCTTAACTGCGAGACCCACAAGTCGAGCAGATACGAAAGTAGGTCTTAGTGATCCGGTGGTTCTGTATGGAAGGGCCATCGCTCAACGGATAAAAGGTACTCTGGGGATAACAGGCTGATACCGCCCAAGAGTTCATATCGACGGCGGTGTTTGGCACCTCGATGTCGGCTCATCTCATCCTGGGGCTGAAGCAGGTCCCAAGGGTATGGCTGTTCGCCATTTAAAGAGGTACGCGAGCTGGGTTTAGAACGTCGTGAGACAGTTCGGTCCCTATCTACCGTGGGCGTTGGAAATTTGAGAGGATCTGCTCCTAGTACGAGAGGACCAGAGTGGACGAACCTCTGGTGTTTCGGTTGTGACGCCAGTCGCATTGCCGAGTAGCTATGTTCGGATGGGATAACCGCTGAAAGCATCTAAGCGGGAAGCCCACCTTAAGATTAGATTTCCCTAAAGAGCCGTTCAAGACTAGGACGTTGATAGGTTGGGTGTGGAAGCATAGTGATATGTGTAGCTAACCAATACTAATTGCTCGTTTGGCTTGACTATACAACGCCTAAGTGGTTTTAGGTGTTAGTTGATAGTAATGTTAATGATTTTTACCTTTAACTTGATACAGTCTCTTTACTAATTCATCAATCCTAAATTGATAAAAAATAACTCATTTCTCTTTGTTGTTCTACCGTAATCTCTACGGTTTAAAGCCTTTGTTGACGATTATAGCTTGTTGGTCCCACCTGATCCCTTCCCGAACTCAGAAGTGAAACGACAATACGCCAATGGTAGTGTGGTTCGCCCATGTGAGAGTAGGTCATCGTCAACACCCTCTTAAGTAAACCCCCACTCAGTCGAGTGGGGGTTTTT
>NZ_JBLYZJ010000029.1:0-5071 GCF_048551375.1 Moraxella sp. TY6
CAACGCCAATCAACTACACGGTGAAAGACAACCAAGGCTTAGTCTCTAACGAAGCCACAGTGACTGTGACCTATCCATACCCACCTAAAGTCAGCATCACCGCACCAACGACCAACATCGCAACGGAAGGTGGTAGTATTACCAAGTTAAATTATACGGTTTCTCAGGACATTGTTAGTACCAAAAATACTACAGTATTAGTCAAACCTGATTTGACAGTTCTTGATACAGTTAAGGCAGTAGACATTACCTCTATCACTTATGTTGATGCTAGCGGTGCGACACAGACTATTACAGATGTGGCAGGCTTCTTTACTAATGGCGTGACGATTACCATTCCAGCAGGCAAACAGACAGGTGCGGTATTTACCTTTAATGTCAATAATGATGCTATTTATGAGCATACTGAAACACTAAAACTGGATATTTCTAAACCGACCAATGCAACCATTGATAAGCAAACTGCTAATGGTACAATTAACGACAATGATAAATTGAGTATTAGTCTTGATCCACCTGCTCATGTGTCTGAAGAAGGTTTAACAGGTGGTAATCCAGATACAATCTCTGCTTTGAAAGGTACAAATACTGGCTCAGTAACAGCAACTACTCTAGGCAATATTGATTGGGATATCACAAATTCCACCAAAATTGATGGCGTGATTCATGTGACAGGTGTTGACGGAACCGATAGTACTTGGCTGTCTAGTCTTGCCCTTAACATTGATTCAGGCACTACATTTAAGTCTGGTGGTGTGCAGTTACAGTGGAGTAAGTCTGTTGATAGTAATGGTAATACGGTTTGGTTAGCAGGTACAGATGCCAGTGGCACGAACCCTGCCTTGAAAATCACCCTAAATAAAACAGGTACTGCCACAGCAACAGGTGTTGACTTTAGTTATACCGCTGAGCTTCTTAGAGCAATTGATCATTCTAGTCCGAGTGGCGAAGATAATATGTCAATTAACTTTAATGTCAGTGTTACTGATAGTAAAACCCAAGTAGCAACCACAGCCACCACAGTAGTGGTGGTAGAGGATGACTCACCATTACTCTCAGCTACTAGCAAAGAAACAGCAGTACCACCGATTGATGTCAACTTAATGCTAGTATTGGACATATCAGGTAGTATGACAAGTACTGTTACCGATGCTACAGGCATTACTAAAACTCGTTTAGCGTGGATGCAAGACGCATTGACTCAAGCGATTAACCAATATGAATCATTTGGTGATGTCAAAGTCCGTATCGTGACTTTCTCAACAGCTGCCAGAGCATTAGGCTCTGAGTGGGTGACGGTGACCGAAGCCAAACAGTTGATTAATGCTTTGGAAGCGACAGGTGGCACTAACTATGAAGATGCGTTAAGTGTTGCTATGAGCGCATTTGATGACCCTGGTAAGATTGCCACAGGTATCAATAGAAGTGTATTTATTACTGATGGTTCACCAACTTATAATATGGGAGATGAAACAACTTTGACTGGTGAATTAGCTGGTACAGGTAGTACCACTACTACCAATGACGCTTTAAGTCCTGCTGAAGAAAAAATCTGGACTGATTTCTTAGCTCGTAAAAAGATTGACTCGACTGCTGTTAATATTGACCCAAATACCACAGTTGGTACACAATATATTGACCCAATCGCCTACAATGGTGAGACAGCGACCAACGCCAATGGTAAAGTAGTTAATCCATCAAAGCTTAAAGAAGAATTACTGAATGGTATTAACGTGGGTATATCGAATGGTGGTTTGTTAAGCTCTGTGAATGGTACTATCGCAACAGGCGGACTGGGTGCTGATGGTGGTATTATTCAAACTATTACTATCGATGGTGTGACTTATACTTACAATAAATTGACTAATACAGTCACCGCAAGCAATAATTCGACCCCAGCGTATACTCAGACGACCAACACCTTGGATATCCTTACAGCAAAACAAGGGCATCTGTATGTCAACTTTAGTACTGCGACTTATACCTATCAAGCGTCTAAAGTAATTCTCTCAGACTACCAAGAGCAGATTGCTTTCTCAACGATTGATAGAGATGGTGATACCTTATCGGGTAATACGACGTTAGATGTGTACCGTTTTGAAGCGACTAATGACAATATCATTACCAACCAAACAGGCTCGACTATTACCATCAAGCGGTCTGACTTGCTTGCCAATGATGTGGGTGATGGCGGGTTAGTATTCAACGGAGCGACCAACCCAGTCAATGGTACATTGGCATCAGCCACCTCTGAACCATTGAGCTTTACCTTTGGTAAATATGTCAGCGACCTTGGCACTATTGCGAAGACAATTACTGAAATTGCTAAAGATGCTTCAACTATTAATACTGATAATACCTTTGCCACAGCAACAAATATGGAGTATCGTAATTTCTTTGGTACGACTACAGACAAGACTGCACCAGTAGGTACAAAAGTAGCTAAGTTTACAGGAGCTATTAGTGATACAGCAGATGTTGACTATATCAGAATCCATTTAAACAAAGGTGAGATATTAACCTTGGATATTGATGGAACGACAAATGGTCTAGATACAGAATTGACTGTATATAATGAAAGTAAAGTATCAGTCATTAATAATGATGATAATACAGTAACTGATGCAGGTTCGGCTGCAACACAAGACTCATTCTTGACTTATACGGCAACTGCAACAGGTGATTACTTCATTAAAGTTAATGCCTATGGTGGTAGTACAACAGGTAGCTATAATTTATGGGTAGGTATTAATGATACAGCGTTAGCCAATACGACTAACACCACAGGAAGCTTTGACTACAGCATTACGCAGTCTGATAAGACGGACAGTGCCACAGTCAATATCACCCAAGTCACTGGCACGACCATTACAGGTACGATTGGTAACGACACCTTGATTGGTAGTAACAACCAAGCAGATATCTTGAATGGTGGCGAAGGTGATGATACCCTTATCGGTAATAGTGGTGCTGACACGCTCAATGGAGGTAATGGTAATGATATCCTAGTCTATGATGCGACCGATACCTCGGTAGCAGGTGGTGCAGGTACTGATACCTTATCAATGCTAGGTCAGACCGGCTTGATTAACCTATCAGCAGTACCTACTAATAAAATAACAGGTATTGAGAAAATTAGTATGGTTGATGGTGTTGCGCAAACGCTACAGATTACTGCATCAAGTGTGCTAAATATGGCTGATACCAAGAAACTATTTATTGATGGTGATAGTGTAGATACATTTACTTTGACAGGTTCTGGTTATACCAAATCTGCTAGTAGCAATGAAATAGGGTATAATATGTATACAGCCACCAATGGCACAACGCTCTATATTGATACCGATATTACTAAAATCATCTAACTCACCAATTTAACTCTCCGACAACACCAAAACCCACCGTCAATGCGGTGGGTTTTTTGCTACAGGCTTGCTTGATTCAACTAGTTTGACTGAATAAACATGGCACAAATATTGCTTGCTAATTTAAACATCACTTAAAATACATTATATTTTTTATTTAAAAATATAATGTATTTTTATTAAATAATATCAAACAACCGAATATTGTAAAATTTTGTAATTTATTAACAAGTTTTTACAAAAAGTGTATGAATAATACAAAATAAACTTACATTTGTAATGTAGAATAATCTTGGATGAGATGAATAGTGGGCTTTATCAGCCAATATTCTAGGCATCACTTGCCCATTATCCGAGAATGCTTGAGTTTTATCTATTATTCATCATCAGATGCACCCTATAACCATTATAATTTTATGTGTATGTGGTTAGCTTTTGAAAGATTCAAAATTTTATTTAGTAATATTTATCAGCTTAGACTTTTTTAAACCTAGGAGTATATTATGTTTCAACTTAAACACCTAAGCCTTGCATTAATTGCAGGGGTGTTTGCCATTAATACGGCACAAGCGGCCCGTATTGTTGATGAAGCAAATGTAAAAGCCGTAAACCAAGTCAAATGGCATAAAGTTGAAAACATCAATGCCGAAGACCTTGTAAAAAAAGACATCCCAAATAATTCTGCCAGCGTATTTTTCTTACGTAGAGCGGACAAAGACACCCTTCAAACCAGTGCCAACGTTGCCATCAATGACCGTTTCCAAGTTAGCCTACAACCAGGTAACTACAGCCAAGTATACTCATGCGTAGGTATCAACCAAATCAGTGGCGAAATCACAGGAAACAAAAACAACGACCTGCTAAAAAATGCCTTGACCTTTAATTTAGAGCCTAACACCACCTATTTCTTTGATGTTGACGTAGATGAGAACGGTGTAACAACCATCAAACACATTACCAAAGAGAGTGCCTTAGAAAGTCTCAAAACCATGAAGTACCAAACGCACCAAATTACTCGTGTTGTACCCAACTGTCA
The DNA here is from genome assembly GCF_048551375.1 of Moraxella sp. TY6. Classification (NCBI taxonomy): domain Bacteria; kingdom Pseudomonadati; phylum Pseudomonadota; class Gammaproteobacteria; order Moraxellales; family Moraxellaceae; genus Moraxella; species Moraxella sp. TY6. The sequence continues at coordinate 4,402 of NZ_JBLYZJ010000029.1, forward strand.
GCCAGCACCAGCACCTATTACAGCACCACCACCTGTGATTGTTGAACCGGCTTACGAAACCATCGAACTTAAAGTCCTATTTGACAACGATAAAGCAATCGTCAAACAACACTACTATGATGAAGTCAAGCGTGTTGCCGACTTTATGGCACGTCATCCTGAAGTAACCGCCACCATTGAAGGTCATACGGACAGTAATGCCAGTGACGCATACAATGTTGCATTATCACAACGCCGTGTGGATGCCGTCAAAAAAATCTTAATCAACACTTATGGTGTCGATGCAAGTCGACTTAACTCAGTCGGTTATGGCGAATCACGTCCTGTGGCTACCAATGCCACTGCCGAAGGTCGTCAACAAAATCGCCGTGTCGTTGCTGTGTTTCAAGCCAACTAAAACTAGATAGTAAATTATTATTATCAATAACAACGTTCGTAGTGAGTCGATGAAGTCTAAAAAACCATTATTTTATAATCTAACTTATAAATTATTTTTAACGATATCTAAAACAAACTCATTACGAACAAATAAACAAATATAGTTATTTTTATTAATTTTTTCTTAAAATTAAAAAATATTAAATAGGATAACCTATGAAAACTGTAAACATTAAAGCCTATACCACTGACAAAATTGTTAAAGAACTACAAGTTGTCACCAATGACGGAC
>NZ_JBLYZJ010000030.1:0-4829 GCF_048551375.1 Moraxella sp. TY6
ACTATTTAAAAACAACAACATCACCAAAAACAACACCACGAAAAACGAAAAATTTTTCGCAAAAGTCCACTACTAAAGTATGTGGACTAAATCGCTCCTTGCGTTCCTCCTCGCTCCTCGTCTTCGACCGCCGTCGCCACCGTCGTCACTCCAGTCGCTAAACTGCTAAAACTCATACGCTTGTCACCGCTTGCATACGCCATACAATCTGACTTCGGTAAGTCTAATACCATGCCTTTTGAGTTATACAAGGTGCATTTGTCATCAAACTGGATAACACTGGCAACCCTTTGTAATTCGGCTTGCATAGGGTCTATTTGAGTCTGTAATGGCTGTGTTTGGGTAACAGGTACAGGGGTACTAGCAACAACTGTTTGAGCAACCACGGGGGCAACAGAGGACGCTACAGGGGCATTTGGTAATTGCTTTGTGTCAACCCCTAAAACATTATCACCTTTTTTGTGTTGCATGGCTTGGAAACTTGCTAAACCGTTGTTGACGAAAAATCCAATGCCTACCAAGATAATAACACCTGTAATAATGGTTGATATGACTTTTTGGCTAGTACGAGCCTTGCTGTCAGTGACTTGACTGGTGCTTTTGTAATAGTCAAAAACTTGGGGATTTAACCGCCATTTTTGCATATCGTCTGCACTCTTAAACGCAGATTTGGTAAGGCTTGATTGAGCATACGACCACCAATAGACATTGACGGTTTTTTTCTTTTGGGGGCGATATAAATGCACGTGTTCGCCCACGTTTTCCAAAACGTACGAATTTAGCAACTTGGGGCTTTGGGTGATAATCCACAAATCAATACCGTAATGCCTGTGCGTTGAAAGGTCTTTACCAATGGCATTTTGTTTGGTTTCTTTCATAAATGCGTCAAAATATTGGGCTTCATCAACGACCATCAAAATAGGTTTTTTGTCCTTATCCTTGTTTGGGTTAAGTGACCGCCAGTCAGCGTCTTTGGGCAAAGGCTTAACACCAGTAATGCGTAAATCTTCAATATTTGTGTATATTTCACCATAAAACTGCTTATCAACTTCTTTTAAAAGCCATTCGACAACAAGACAGGTTTTGCCACTGCCAGGCGTTGCTGTAATAAGTCGTATCATTTTTTCTGCACCACCTTCAATCCAGTTGCAAATGTTTTGATATAAATACTCGCAAGATAAGCACCAACAATGATTGATATGGCTTTGTCAAGACCGCTTAAACCAAGTAAGCCACTAACAGCACCCAACTGACCAAAATTTGCCAATGCTTGGCTTTTGTAATAATCCACAAAACCTGTAAATATTGCAGTCGAGGCAAGCCCAAGCCCTGCCCCTGCTAGTATTTGACCAAGCCAAGATTTATTATTATTTGCTAATAATGTTTTAAGACCATTAAACAATGATGATACTGCCATTATTCGCTCCTTATCGCATTGGCGACAATCGCCATCGCCCCAAAATAAGCCAAAGCTAATATGACAGGACGGCATAATATGGCGAAATCGCAAAGCGGTTGTGGGTTAAATGATACGTTAGAAGTATATATACCAACTGATATTGTCGTAGGGGAAAAACTAGGGCATTGACCACCAAAGTTTATGTAATTACTGTCAAAATCTTGGGCTGATTTTGTCGATGGGGCTGTGTCAATATTGGGCTTTGTATCATCTGTTTTATCGGGTTCACCCCTCACCCATTGAAAGAATTCTTTAACACCAGTAGTAAAGGTTGTCCACTGTTCAACCCACCATTGATATTTTTCTTTAAGCCAGTCCCAAGCATTATTAATGACTTTAACAATCGGCTCGACAATCGCTAATGCTAATGCTTTGATTTCGTTGAGTATGTTTTGTAATACTGCTGATAAGATGTCAGCTAATGATTTGATAGCATTTAAGATGCTTGAAGGGTCAAATGCAGGTATGTCAACTTTATCAGCAACACATGCAGAGCCGTTCCATGCCGTGCCAGTACCGCAACTATGTGTTGCGTCTGTATCTGTTTTTGCGTTAGCAAGTGCATTGTCAGTAGTGCCTGCATTTACAGCGTCTTGCACGGCTTGATTGACAACGTCTTGTGCCGTAGGATTGCCCTTTTTTGCGTCAGCAATAACATCAGGTACTAAGTCTGAAATAGGTACAGACAAATTACCTGCACCACAAGAGACAGAAAAAGAATCAAATGCAGTATTATCTCTACCATATTCACATCTATTAGCAGCATACCTTAAATAACTTGTACCAGTAATACCAACTTTACTTAAACTAGCAACAACATCAGTAGTAGCTTTCTTACAAACATCTTCACCACTAAATCCTTGATAAATTTTATTCAAATGACTACCAGTACATACAATACCATCTTTTTTACGCACAGTATTGTTTGCAGGATCCATTACCCAATCAATCGCTTGACCGCCATATTTGGCAATAGCATAAGCAATGGCAACAGCACTAGCACCCTTTAAGACAGTGACCATGTTAGGTGTAGGAGGGGTAAATTTTACAGTCGATGATACACCGCCACGCATTGCAGTAACCAACTCTAACATGATATCGTATTTGCTAAATGACCAACCGCCAGCACTGACAGCATAAGCTAATGGCGGAGCTAGTGTTAAGTAGATGATGAGCCAAAGTGCAAGGATTTTTTTTATGATTGGTCGCATTTCAATCCTTAAATAATATGTATAGTGCTAGGGTTATGACAATGAGGTTATAGACAACCATAAGTAATTCCAAAAAAAATAGGGGGTTAGTTTCCCAACCCCCTACCCTTTAACCAAAGCTAAGGTTTAGCCACGGCTTGCAGTACGAGTAACAATACCCCATACCCAAGTAAGCGCAGCAGGGGCTAACTTCGCAGCACCCAAAGCACCAATCGCCGCCAAAGCCAATGCCAGTTGTATTGTGCCTTGGCTCACGTCAAGACCGTCAGCATGGGCAGACATTGCCATGGCAACAGGGGCAACAACTACGGCAACACCATTAACAATGCGTTGGTAAGTAGTACGAGGTTTTTTTTGTGCTACAACGATTTGTTGATTTTCCATTTTAAGCTCCTTGTTCAGCTTTTCGACTAAGTAAAGACCACACCCATGCTGTTGCAAAAAGTACGGCAGTAAGCGACAAAATTTGATTTGTGTCGCTATAACTGAGTTGTGATAACTCGGTTATAAAGTTAGCTTGCTCAACCCATTGTGTGCATTGATTAGTTGCTGTGTCTATGGTTTGGCAAACGTATGTTTTCATGTTCTGTTCGGTTTTCTTTTAACTGATTAATGATTTGGGGGCTTGCTTCGCACCGTGCTTTCCGCTTCAATCCTTTTATCTAGTAATAATTAAATCTAAAATTCTATAAGTTTCTTTCTCCGAGTAACCTTATATAATTAAGATTTTATAATTACTATCTAAAAGATATTTCTCGCTACAATCACTAGCCCTATCGGTCTCCGACCTCGTAGGGGGTAAACCCCCTTACAACCCCCAATGCCCTGTAGATAATTCAAAAAGGATTTAAGGCAAAGGTTCTAAATTGGGGGGAATCCCCCCAAACCCCCTAGGGGTCAAAAATAAAATAAAAAAACAAAAAGACGTTTTTTTATTTTATTTTTCGACCTTCATTTGTGCAGGTGGTAAAGATACAGATGATACAGGCGGAATCTTGATTTCTTTAATGACCATTTGAGCATTACCATAATCACCAACAGCAATCGTTAAATCCAATTCACATTCGAGCGGTAAACGACCTTCAAGCTGTGTTTTTAATTTCTCAAAATTGGTATGGTCGCCATACTGATAGGTAAATTCTTTAACGCCAATAGCGTCATTATTTTCAACAGGTAACTCTACGACAACATTAGTAAAATCAAGGGTGTAAGGTTTACCACTTTTTTTGCTAATGCCCGATTGATTAACTCCCTCAATGCGTCTGATGATAAATTTTTGCATGGATTTGCTCCTTTTAGGCTACTTTTAAGTGTGGGGTTAGATAACAACGGAAATCACCTCTAAACGCAGATTTAGGGGGGACGTAATCGGCAGGAAATTGTTTTTCTAGCTGTAATTGTAATAATTCAACAACTGGTAAAACTTGTACCGATTGATTATTGAGGTTCTGTAACAAACCTCTGGGAATACCAATATCAACTAAGGATTTAACATTAAGCTGAAACGCCCTAGGCTGATAACGTGATTTAACATCTTTCCAACCGTTAGACTTTAACAACTGGTAAAAATTAAACGCATTGTTTGCTTTGGTTAGTGATGGTTTACCGCTTTTGGTATAAGTAATTAATTTTTCTTTACACAAATCGTAAATTTGGTTGTCATCTGTACTATCCATAATGTTACCTTTCAACGCCTTAAAAATTGGGGAAAACCAGTATTGCCAAAGACGAATAAGGGCTTTATTTCTTAGTTTCTTAGACCCTAGATAACGGCAAAGTTCCCACAGATTAAACGGATAACCTAATTTTTCTAACAACTTTCGTTTATTGCTACTTTCAAAACGTAATACACAATCAGACCATAACAAAAGTTCATCATTCAAGATAACGAGCTTTTTAGCCGATTCAGTGCAACCTGTTTTGGCTTTAGTTTGTAGCTTGTTTATTTCGGTGCGTAGTTCTTCGGCTTTGCCGTATATCTTCGCACCGCCCCAAGGCGATGTTACACCACCAAAGTAAACGGTATTGTAAAAATCACGTCTATCAGTGTCATTGCGTCTATGACCCTGTGACACGTTAGCCAAAAAACGCAAACACGGTTGGACTAAACGAGCATGGGGCAACTTAATGGAAAAGGTGACATCTAAACGACTAACACG
>NZ_JBLYZJ010000031.1:0-2576 GCF_048551375.1 Moraxella sp. TY6
TTGGACTAATCGGTTGACTTGGGTCAGTTGGTACTGGGTCTTTTGGTGGATTGGTTGGGCTTTCTGGTTGACTTGGATTTGTCAATGCAGGTTCGTCATAAATTACACCGTCTGCCTTGCCGATACCAATCGTTGCATTTTTTGGATTCGTCAATTGAATGGTTAATGCTTCATTATGTTCTAATAAGTTATCGTCTTTAGCAATAATGGTAACGATAGGTTTGATATCATCTGATAGATTAACAGGTACACCTGCACCAAAGAATTCAGCGATTGATACTTCTTTACCATCAATCAAGACTTTTTCTACATCTTCGGCTTTGACCACGCTGGTTGGAGCGATACCCACATTCACGGATACAGTTAAGCCATTTGGAATCGGTTCAGCACTGCTAACGGTATACACCAATTGTCCATCTTTATCAGGAGCAGTATTGTTGCTTCCTTCAATGGCAACAGGGTCGATTGCCTTGATATGAATGATTGGCTGGTCGCCTGTTACATCAACAGGTGGGTTGGTTGGGCTAATCGGTTCATTTGGATTAATACCCACAGGTGTTTTTGGTGGATTATTTGGTCCTTCTGGTTGACTTGGGTCGGTCAATGCAGGTTCGTCTGTAACAATCGCCACATCAAAATCTTGTGAAACCCTAACAGTATCTAAGCTTGGGGTAAGATAACGAGCATCCGTGATGGTCAATCTGACGTTTTCGATATATTCAGCGTTTTTGTCATCAGCAACCTTCATAATGACTGTTGGTACTGGGCCATTAAGCGGTAGGATAACTTCCACACCTGCTTTAAGCTGTTCAAACGTCACTACTTTGCCATCAACAATGATTTCACTAAAGTCACTGCCATCAACACTTTTATCAATTTTATCATATAGTTTTAGCGTTACTCTCGCATCGCCTGTCAATGCAGGTGTGGTAGGGTCGTGAGCGATTTCAAAGCTAATAGTATCATCAACTCCTTCAATACCAACAGAGTCGGTTGCATGGATGCTGATTTTAGAAGCTGATGGGTAAGAGCTATCTGGATGTGGTGCTGGTGCTGGCGTTGGCACTGGTGTCGGTATTGGCGTTGGTGCTGGCGTAGGTATTGGTGTTGGTGCTGGCACAACTTCTGGATAAGTCACGTTAACAGGCGTAGGTGGTAATGAGTTACCGCTTGGGTCTTTTACCACATAGTTAATTGGGGCTGGGTCATCTTTAAATCCCTGCTCTGGGGTAAAGGTCACCTCACCTGGCTTAGGCCCAACTGTCCATGTACCTTGACCTGCTACTACCACACTATCCACTGGTGGTTTATTTGGATTGGCGGGGTCAATGAGTTTGATGGTACTTGGGTTTACGTTACCATCATTGTTGGTGACATCTTGGGTCACTGGCATACCAACAACACCCGGTTTTGCATCTGGGTTAGTAGTATTGGGGTTTTCTGGATAATAAACATCCACCGTAGCTTTTTGGACTGTACCACTTTTATCTTCTACTGTGTAATCAATCGGTTTTGGGTCGCCTTTAAAGCCTGTTTCAGGGGTAAAGGTGACAATATTTGGATTGTTTGGGTCTTGCGTCCATACCCCTTCACCAGGTACAACCACTTTATCGGTTGGTTTGCCTGTAGCAGGGTCGACTAGTTTGACAGTTTCAGGTTTTACTTCACCGTCATTTTTGATGATGTCTTGCGTGACAGGTTGACCGACTACCCCCGGTTTGATGTCAGGCGTGGCGACTTGGTCATAGATTACCGCAATTGGTGTACGTGGAATTTCAGTACCAGCGGTATCTTTGATGTAGTAGTTAATTGGCGTTGGATTACCTGTAAACCCTGTTTCTGGTGTGAAGGTCACTATTCGAGGATTGGTTGGGTCTTGTTGCCATACCCCTTGTCCTGCTACGACAATTTTGTCAACCAGTTGCTGGTTTGCTGGGTCAACCAGTTTTAGTGTGCTAACGTCTAGTTTGTCAACGTTATGGTCATTTTCAATGATATTGATGGTGACTTGTTGTCCAACTGTACCTTTTCTCACGTCAGGTAGCGTTAGGGCTGATAAATTACCATTGTCTGGGTTTGGTGCTGGTGCTGGGTCTGAGCTGTCTTTGCCATGGTCAAATAAAAATGGCACAACACCTAAGCCTAACCACCAAGGAAAGCCTGTAGGCATGGCAACCCACCATGGGGCAATGAGATGTTCGCCACCTAGGGCTTGTCCTTCGACATTGCCTTCGGCAAGTTGGGTCACATAATCTGCCACTTCCCCTGTGTCGGGCAGATAGTAGTAGTAATCACCGTTTTCTGCGATACCAATCAACGCATGGTCTTCGCTGTCATAAAAATCTTCGATGATAAGGTCGGTTTCTTTACCATCACGTTCAAATGAGACGTGTAGGTCTTTGCCTGCTCGTTTGGTGATGATGTGATTCGGTCCACGTCCGATTGATTCATCAAAAAATTCATAGTTGACGTGTTTGTCAGCTTTGATGATGGTTGGTTGTCCGTCATTGGTGACAACTTGTAGTTCTTTAACAATTTTGTCAGTGGTATAGGCTTTAATGTTTACAGTTTTCATA
>NZ_JBLYZJ010000032.1:0-1638 GCF_048551375.1 Moraxella sp. TY6
TTCGCATAATGTGCGTGATTATGGTAAAAAACCCTGTGTTATCATTAACTTAACGCAGGGTTTTTTACTTTAGGCTTGCCCATAATCTGCATTATGCGAAGTTTGGTTTATTGGAAAACTGTCATAAATAAGGTTCTTTCCATCACGATAAAACACACCATCATTATGAGTAACATTGAGAGGTTTACAAGGTTTTTGTTTATTAGCAATTCGATTATTTTTATTAGCCCAATCACTGCTAGAAAGACAATCATTTTCATTATTAGGCGGTTTGGCGGTGCTAGGTATTCCATTAGATATCTTTCTTTAAAACGTCTTTGAAGTAGGTTAGTACGTCTTTTTCTGTGATTTCTTTTAAGTGTTTGTGTAGTAGTGCGTTTATTACATCACTTTCGGTGACTTCTTCTCTAAGTGAGTATTTTATATCAAAACTTTTATCTTTAAGTTCTTCAAAGAATACTGCTTTAACTCTATATTGTTTGGATTCCATATTTTTGCCTCATTGGTTCAATGACACAGTATTTTATCACCTGTGTTATTGACACAGTGAAACAGTGTAATATATACTTGCTATTGTGTTACTGACACAGTGAAACAACACATTAGGGAGTGTTACCATGCAAAATTCAGTTTCTGATTCCGCTCAACAAGATTTACAAGAATTTTTTTCATCTTGGACACAAGATGAGTTACAAGAATTTGTTTCAACAAAACCGCTTTCCCCTTCCTCTGATTCCCTAAATGATGGGGCAGGGGAAACCCCTGTTTTGCCTTTTACCTCTGTTCTTTTAACTGAACCTCAATGTTTTATTATTCGCATTTTGTTAGGTCTTGAGTATGGAAAAATCCCTCATTCGCCTCTTCGTGAAATTATTTCAACAATGCCTTTTGATTTAAACCCTAATGAAAAAGCTGGTTTATCTCTTAATGAGCAGTCTATTGATGATGTTTATTCTGCTTTGGATAAATCTGTTAAAGAACGGGTTCTTATGGGTCAATCTGTGCATAAATATTGGGATAGGTAAATTTTATGATTGAATTATTTATCCGCCATCAATCCCAAATAGCCGTTTTCATTGGTCTTTATATTGTCTTGCGTGTAGTCCTTTCTATCCGTTTCACCATTAGACAAACCAAAATCAAAAAGGCGAGGGGGTTTTAGTCAGTGATTGACACAACGATTATTCATATCCCTGTTTTGCCCGAGTTCACCAAGAAAGTGGGGAACTTGCATAGCATTATTGGTGATGTTGCTGACTATCAGATTAAAGCCGTACCTAGTTACTTAAAGCGTGACTTGGAAACAGGTTTTGTTACATGGGGTGAACTCAAACACCCCTTTGAATCGTTGCCTAGCAGTTATGGCTCGATGGCGATTAAGTTTTATTCACACAATGTTGCCAATACCTTGCCTTACATTGCTCTTAACGCTAGTCCTAAGATTTTGCAGGGTCATAATGTTTATGGTGATTCCGACTTGTATAACTTAGCTTGTGAAATGCTTGGTTTACTGCGTGAATATTACCCAGTGTTTTTTGCCGTGCTTGACATTAAAAATGCTCGTGTTAGTCGTTTAGATGTCACCTTTTCCATTAAGTTGCCCCATGCTCGTTTAGTCCAACCGTGTTTGCGTTTTTT
>NZ_JBLYZJ010000033.1:0-1138 GCF_048551375.1 Moraxella sp. TY6
ACTGAAGTTACGCAGTCTTCAACAGCTTTAATTCGGCAAAAGCCGACTGAGAAGCTGAGAGTAATAACCGATATCTTAGCCTAAAATGATTGAGTTTGGTTTTAATTTTCAAACATTCCAATTTAAACACAGCATAGATGGCTAAAAAGATATGATTGTGCCGAGCCGTTTGACTATGAGCAGGAGAACTACCCAAATTAGCATTTTGCTTTAAGGATTTATGATAGACCTCAACGTGCCATCGTTTTTGATAGCCGTTCATAAAGGTATCAGCATCGCAATCTAAATCAGAACAGACCAAATATAAAATCCCTGTACTACCGTCCTTGTTTGTAAAGACACGGCGTAACAACAAGACCTCATCTTGATAGTCATGTAAAAAGCCTCGTACAGGGGTATTATCTGGCATCGCTGTTTCGGTAATGCGAACGAATTGACCTTGTTGTCTATCATCATTGCTTAAAGCCACCAATCGGTTGGTCTTTAAGGCAAAGATAAAGTGTTTTTTAGCTTTACGGATATGTTTAAATGTATGCTTGGCAGAGAACCATGAGTCAGCTAACACATAGTCAAACTTGACTTGGTTCTTCACCGCATGGTCAAACATTTCTATCAAACGCTGATTTTTAGTTTTATCACTTTTACGCTTACGCTTGCCTTTTTCATCGATAATGATGTTTGGTTTAGTGACAATATCAAAGCTTAATGGTATGTTGATATCACTGCGGTGATACAGGCAGTTTAGCAGGTTAATGCCTTTGACGTTGCGACCCACTGTATGGTGGTAATGCCAGCAAATCGTGTCATTTTCTTGGCTGTGTGGTTTGGGCTGTATGGTATCGTCAAAAATGAGGTAGCCTGTTGCATCAGGATTGTCATTTTCTAGTTGACGTAGTACAGGTTTAACCAGTTGCCATTGTTGTTTGGCTGTTAAGGTGTCACCATTCAAAAATCGTGTAATGCTGTCATGGTAAATTTCTCCTTGTAGTAAATGAGATAGCCCTGTGGCAGTAGTTTGCCCAAAACTGGCTATGAGATAGTCGCTGTAGAGTTCTATCATCTCTCTATTCATTTGTCGGCTCTTAGTGACTTGCTTTTTTTTATAATACCTTGTTTTTATTGAAGTGCGTAACTTCAG
>NZ_JBLYZJ010000034.1:0-1092 GCF_048551375.1 Moraxella sp. TY6
TCAGTTGGTACTGGCTCTTTAGGTGGATTGTTTGGACCTTCTGGTTGTGTTGGGTCAGTCAACGCAGGTTCGTCATAAATCACGCCATTGGCGTTATCAATGCCCATGTCTGCATTTTGTACGTTACTGAGTTTAACCGTCAAGGCTTCGCTGGTTTCTGGTAAGTTGTCATCTTTGGCAATCACAGTAATCACAGGTTTGCTGTCGCCTGTTAGGCTAACAGGCACGCCTGCACCAAAGAAGTCAGTCACTGATACTTCTTTACCATCAACCAAGACTTTTTCTACGTCTTCTGCTTTTACAACGCTCGCTGGGTCTGCACTGACATTGGCAGTCACGGTAATGCCTGCTGGAATCGTGGCAACTGTGCTAACGGTAAAGGTCATTTGCCCGTCTTTGTCAGTCGCAGGATTGGTGCTTCCTTCAATGGCAACAGGGTCAGTTGCTTTGATATTGATGACAGGTTGGTCACCTCTGGTGTTAGTCGGTGGATTGCTTGGGCTAATCGGTTGACTTGGGTCAGTTGGTACTGGCTCTTTGGGTGGGTTATTTGGACCTTCTGGTTGCGTTGGGTCAGTTAACGCAGGTTCGTCATAGATAACGCCTTGAGCAGTGCCTGTACCAACGTTTGCATTTTGTACATCAGTCAGTTTAACGGTCATTGCTTCGCTGGTTTCTGGGAAGTTATCATCTTTGGCAATGACGGTGATGACAGGTTTTTTGTCACCTGTTAAGGTCACAGGTACGCCTGCACCAAAGAAGTCAGCCACTGGTACTTCTTGACCATCAACCAAGACTTTTTCTATATCTTCTACTTTCACAATGCTTGCTGGGTCTACGCTCACTTTAGCAGTGACTGTCATACCCGGTTCAATTGTGTTCGCACTACGAACGGTAAAGACCAGTTGTCCATCTTTGTCAGTTGCAGAATTACGACTTCCTTCAATGGCAACAGGGTCTGTCGCTTCAATGCTAATGATTGGTTGGTCACCTGTGGTGTCAACGGGTGGGTTACTTGGACTAATCGGTTGACTTGGGTCAGTTGGTACTGGGTCTTTTGGTGGATTGGTTGGGCTTTCTGGTTGACTTGGA